>JBDUCE010000016.1:0-13932 GCA_040003635.1 Betaproteobacteria bacterium | reverse complement strand
TCCTTTTCACCAACCTGGTGTTGCGCCTGCTGGCGCGGGCCGCCGGCGGCGCCGTCGCACCCGCGGGGATCGTGGCACTCCTCGGGTTCAACGCTCTTTTCTACTTCAATATCCTGCTTTCGGTCACGCTGTTCCTGACCGTCCTCCTGACCCTTTCGCGCTCGCATCGGGACAGCGAGATGATCGTCTGGGCATCCTCTGGCTTGAGTCCCGTGGCCTGGCTGCAGCCAATCCTTTGGTTTGCAACGCCCTTCCTGCTGGCGATCCTGGGGCTCTCGCTTTTTCTTTCGCCCTGGGCCGAGCAGCGCAAGCTCGAATACGAGCGCCAGCTCGAGACACGCGATGAGTTCGTGCTGGTCGCACCCGGGCTGTTCAAGGAATTCCGCCGCGCGAATCTCGTGGTTTTCATCCAAAGCCTCAATCCGCTCAACGGCACGATCAGGGATGTTTTCCTGCATTCGATCGACGATGGCCGCGATGTCACTACGGTGGCAACGTCAGGCGCCCTGCGCGACATGCCCAACGGCGACCGGTTCATCGTGTTGGAGGATGGCCGGCGCTACGAAGGCACGCCGGGGTCCGCGGATTTTCGGGTCGTCGAATTCCAGAGCCTCGGACGGCGCATCGAGCCCGCCGAGCAGCGAGCCGTGCCCGCATCGACCAAGGCGCTGCCTACACCGACCCTGATTGCCGGCAACGGCGGCCCCGAGCAGGCGGAGTTGTTCTGGCGCCTTTCAGTGCCGATTTCAGCGCTGATCCTCACCTTGCTCGCGGTGCCGCTGGCCTATGTCAATCCGCGCCTGGGCCGCTCCTTCAATCTGGTCACGGCGGCCCTTGTGTACATGGTCTACAGCAACTGCCTCAACATCGTCCAAAGCTTCATCGCACAGGGCCGCCTGCAATTCTGGGTCGGTCTTATTCTGCCCCATGCAATTGCCGCGATCGTGGCGCTGGCACTTTTCAACGGACGGCAGGCCATCCCCTGGCTCACCCGCTTGCTGCCACGGCGGGCGGAGACCCGGGGATGAAAATCCTGACGCGCTACGTCGGGCGGGAAGTCCTGGCGGCGGTGATGTTCATCTTTGTCGCCCTGGTGGCGCTGTTCGCGTTCTTCGACCTGATTCACGAACTGGGCGACGTCGGCCGCGGCGGCTACACCTTGACCAGCGCCGCACTATTCGTGGCGTTGCAATTGCCCTCGCGCATGTACGAGCTCTTTCCGGTGGCGGCGCTCATCGGCACGCTCTTCGCCATGTCGCAGCTCGTCGCCAACTCCGAGTACACGGTCATGCGGGCCTCGGGCGCGTCGCTCCTGCAGGTCACATGGGCGCTGGTCCGCGTCGGCATTCCGGTTGCCCTCGCCACCTTTCTTGCCGGGGAATATGTCGCGCCCCCAGCCGAGCGGCTGGCGCAACATCTTCGAGCGCAGGTGCGCGGCGAAGCGCAGCGCGTGGTCGCGCAGCAATTCCGCTCGGGATTCTGGTTCAAGCAGGGCCAGACCATCGTGAACATCCGCGGCGTGCTCGCGGATACGAGTCTCATCGGTGTACGTATCTACGAGTTCGATGGCGATATGCACCTGCGCTCGCTGCGCATCGCCGAAACCGGCAAATATGGCGACGATGGCCGCTGGAAGCTCAGCAACGTTCGAACCACCGAGATCGGCGCTGATACAACCCACGTGAGCGAGACGGCCACGCTCCCGTGGGACACCGTCCTGCGGCCATCACTGCTCACGGTGTATCAGGTGGCGCCCGAACGGCTCGAGCTCAATACGCTGTGGGACAACATGCGCCTCCTCGGCGGCAGCGCGCAGACGACCCGCTTCGAGATCGCTTTCTGGAACAAGGTGCTCTATCCCGCCTCCGTGGTCGTGATGATGATCCTGGCGCTTCCGTTTGCGTACTTCCAGCGGCGCTCCGGCGGCGTGGGCTTTCGGATTTTTGCGGGGACCATGCTGGGGCTGGCGTTCTTCCTCCTGGGGCGCCTGTTCACCAACCTCGGAGTACTGAACGATTGGCCCCCGCTTTTTTCTTCGGTGTTTCCGCTGGCGATGTTCGTGGCAGTCGCGGCGTCGATGCTGTGGTGGCTGGAGCGGCGGTAGGAGAACCGGGGTAAGCGGCCAGGTCGCGTCTGACCCGCTAATAGATTTCCGGCATCGGTACCGGCTCGGCCTCCGGTTTGCAGACGCCGCACCAGATGGCATCGGCGATCACGATCGCCTTGGGCGTATTTTCCGCGCCGACATACACCGTTGCGATGTATGGCATCCGCTTCGCGGCGTGGTCCTTGCACACCGCCCGACCGCAGAAGCGGCAGACGCCGCGCGCGGCGTTGTCATCGAAAAAACAATTCACCGGTCGATCCCCTCATGATGCGTTGTTGTTCGTCGCTCGCTCGAGCGCCAGATATGCAGGCCTGCGGCTTGCCCGTCTTCGATGCCGACGCGCGTCCGAAAGGTGGCCCGCCCATCCTGCGCTGCGTGGTGATGCAGGAACCCGCGTGCCACGAGCTCTTTCAGCATTTCGTGGGCGTGCGCTTCATGGTGACCCAGGCCGGCCGCCACGTGCTGCGCCGTAACCGTCATTTCCTTCATCACCCAGTGCATGCACTTCTGCAATGCCTCGGGCAGCTCGTGCACGCGGGCCATCGCAGGCGAGGTGGCTCGCGCCCGCAGGTCGAGCCCGCGGCGCAGGCGCGCATACAGTCCTCCACCCTGCATCGACGCAGGGGCAAGCCGTGCGTCCAGCGCGGTCCATACGTTGCTCGTGTGGGAAGACTCCCTGGCCAGCGTTTGCCCGAGGCGCGCCCAGAGCGACCACCTGGTCGCGGGAAAGATGGAGCGCACGTACAGCATGACGTACACCCCGACGTTGCGCCGCTCCTGATTGAGGCGTTCTTCGATGCCCGCGACCTGGGCCGCGAGCTCCGCGCGCAACGTGGCGTCGGTGGTCGTGGCTGCGCGTTGTTGCGCGAGTCCCAGTTGCGCTTCCAGATGCAGGAACTCGGCGACGTGCTTGCGCTTGAGCTTGCCGAATCGCTGCTCGATCGGTGCCAGCAACCGGTTGAGATCACCCATGTGTTGCACCACGCTCGCTTCTTCCTCGGAGACACCCACCTTCATGTCGAGCGACTCCAGCAGTTGGAAGCGCTCGCGTCGCAAGCCCCACAGGATGGCTGACGCGATGAGCGCCACGCCCGCCAGGCCGACGCCGACAAAAATCCATTCGGTGACGATGCGGCCGAGCGTCGAATAAAACGCGAGATTGTTCCACAGGTAATGCAACGTCATCGCCGCGGCGAGGCCCAGCAGCACGTGACGCACGCCGCGGCTGCCGCGCGCCGAAGGCATGAATCCGCCGAGTGCGATGCCGGTCATCGCCGTGGCGGTTCCGTGCGCCAATGCAGACGAAAAATCCCGGACGATGACCAGCGCGAAGGGATTTTCGGGAAAGAGTTGCGTGTAGCGGAGGTTTTCGATAATCGCAAAGCCGATACCCGAAGCGAAGCCGTAGATTGCGCCGTCGAGGAAATAGGTGAGTCTCGCCTGGCGAACGAGATAGAACAGGACGAGTGACTTCAGCATCTCTTCCACGAACGGCGCCGTGCGGGTTCCGACAAATGCACGCGAGAATCCGAGAACATCGATGACGAAGCGGTTGGCGAGGAACGACAACAGGAAGGCGACCGCCCCCCAAGCGACGCACAAGACCACGATGCGCGGCCGATCCGACCCATACAGGTCGAGCCAATGCAGGAAATAGAGAAATGCGGCGGGTATTGCGACCGCCACCAGGACCGTCAGCAGGATGGCGAAGCCCTCCTCAAGCAAGCCGGCGCCATGCGCCGCTTAGGGGGGTCCCTGACAGTTCCCGGTTGAACGAGGAGGACCGGTTCGGTCGCCGGGGCGATGCTGCCCACCGTTGTCAACCGGAGCGCGGCGAACATCCGTCCCGGTTCGGGCGACGGAAGCGCCAGCTTGGGTTGCGTCCCGGCGAAATGGCGTGTTCCGCGCGCCTTCCCGGCGCTAAGCGCCCGCGTTGCACGCGGAACAATGGGCAAAGCGTTTCGCATCCCATCGTTCGCGTACGCATCGCGATCCTGGACAAAGGGCCTCAAGCTGCCAGGCCCTTTGCCGGCGCGAGACAGATGTGGTTAGCGGGCGGTGTTGGCGGTGCTCGCCGTGTTGGCAGTGTTGGCCGTATTGGCGGTGCTCGCCGTGTTGGCAGTGTTGGCCGTATTGGCAGTGTTCGCCGTATTGGCGGTGTTGGCCGTATTGGCCGTATTGGCGGTGTTGGCAGTGTTGGCGGTGTTGGCAGTGTTGGCGGTGTTGGCGGTGTTGGCCGTATTGGCAGTGCTGGCCGTATTCGCAGTGTTCGCCGTATTCGCAGTGCTGGCCGTATTCGCAGTGTTGGCCGTGCTGGCGGTGTTGGCGGTGTTGGCCGTGCTAGCGCTGTTGGCTGTGGCCGCCTTGATCTTCAGATCTTCGCCGGCTTGATTGTGGACGTTGTTGATCGCGACCACGGCGACCACGAGAATGCCTGCCCCGATTGCCATTATTTTCATGCTGCGTGAGTTCATGTTCCATCCCCTTGCAGACGACTTGCCATCCCCGGGGAACGGCCAAGTGCTGATTTGGAAAACCACCATCCGGGTGGTGGTCAGACAGATTCCGAAGAACTCCATTATCTGGAGCACGTGCCGCGCATACTAGTCGATCCAGTTATCTTGTCAACGCCGAACCGCCAGCCGGATGGGCTGGAGCCGGCGGTTCGGCGCAAACTCAGGGCCGCCGTTCACGCGGGCACCGGTCGCGGCGTCCCTCGTCTTAGCAGCCACACCGCAATCGAAACATTTGCCAAATTCCACGCGACACCGTTGATGAAAGCAGCCCGGTAGGAGCCCGTCGAATCGAAGATCGCACCGGACATCCAACCGCCCAGGGCCATCCCGAACAGCGTGGCGGTGATCACTGCGGCCACCCGGGTTCCTGTTTCTTTTGCGGGAAAATACTCGCGCACGATGATGGCGTAGGACGGCACGATCCCGCCCTGGAAAAGTCCGAACATCGCGGAGATCACGTACAGCGCGACAGGTCCGTCGAAAGGCAGGAACATGAGCAGCGCGATGCCTTGCAATCCCGAGCCGAGCAACAGTGTGCGCAGCCCACCGATACGGTCGCAGATGAGCCCGAACGTCAACCTGCTGACGATGCCAAAGCCGAGCATCAGCGACAACATCTGCGCGCCGCGCGCGGCGCCATAGCCGAGATCGCTGCAATAAGCCACGAGATGAACCTGCGGCATCGACATGGCGACGCAGCAGCAGAGGCCGGCCACGATCAGCAACCCTTGCAGCCCCCCCGAGGAAAGTCCGAGCGCATGCGCCGCGTGCGGCATTGTGCGCGACCTGGCCGGCAGGATTTCGCTTGTCGCCGGCTGTCGGCGCAGCAGCAGCGCCAGCGGCACCATGCTCGCGACGCAAAACAGCGCAATGCCGAAGTACGTAGGACGCCAGCCCGCGCTTTCGATGAAGTGTTGCACCACGGGCGGCCAGACCGTACCGGCGAGATAGTTGCCGCTGGCAAAAATGCCCACCGCGATGCCGCGCCGGCGCGTGAACCACAGGGAAGTGTGCGCGAGGAGCGGCGCGAAGGTCGCGGCGCTGCCAACCCCCACCAGCAAGCCTTGCGCGAGGGTGTATTGCCAAAGCGTGACGGATGCTCCGGCGGCGGCGTAACCGAGGGCGATCATGATCGCGCCGAGAATCACCGGGAACATGATTCCGAAGCGATCCGAAAGCCGGCCCATCCCGAGGGTCCCCACGCCGAAGCCGATCATCGTCAACGTGTAAGGGAGCGACGCGTCCGCGCGAGCCACTCCGAACTCGGCTTGCACCGTCGGCAGTGCGACCACTACCGACCACATCCCGACGCCGCCGATGGTCGACAGGAGGAGGCTAACGGCGAGCCGCGTCCAGGCATACCGCGAATCGGGTTGCAGCTTCGCGGCGTCTTTGCCGCCATTCCCGAAGCCGCCGGCATCGGCGGCCGCACCACCCGATTCAATCATCCATTGCGCATTGCATCGTTCAATTCCGGCGTTGTCAGGCAGCGTTCGAGGTAGCCGAATGTGCCGTCGGCCTTGACCTCCCGGGCCGCATCGAGCAATCCGGTCATCGCAGCCCGATACAGCGAGGTGGCGAGGCTGATCCGCCGAACCCCCGCCGCCTCTAGGGCTTCCACGCTGAACGACTTGTCCTTGATGCCGGCCATGAAGTTGACCGGCTTCGATACCGCCGCGCAGACGGCACGCACTGCTGCGAGATCGGGCAGCCCCGGCGCGAACAGCACGTCGGCGCCCGCCTTCTCAAACGCCTGCAGGCGTCTGATCGTGTCCTCCAGATCGGAATTGCCGCGCAGGAAGTTTTCGGCGCGCGCGGTCAACATGAATGAAAAAGGAAGTGCCCGCGCGGCCTCCACCGCCGCGGCGACGCGTTCGGTGGCGTGGCCGATGTCGTAGAGCGGCTTGCTCGTGTCGCCGGTCGCGTCTTCGATGGAGCCGCCGACAAGGCCGGCCTCGCCTGCAAGGCGGATCGTTTGCGCAGCCTCGGCAGGGGCATCACCAAAACCCTTTTCCAGATCGGCAGAAACCGGTAAATCGGTCGCCAAGACGATGCCGCGCGCGTGAGCCAGCGCCTCGTCGCGGTGAACCTGGCCGTCACGGCGGCCCAGTGTTCCGGCGCAGGCGCCGCTCGAAGTCGCCAATGCGGCAAACCCGAGCCCGGCCAGAATGCGCGCGGAGCCGGCATCCCATGGGTTGGGGATCACGAAAGCGCGCGGCCCGTGATGCAAGGCCCTGAAGCGGTCGGCTTTGTTGTCTTGGGTTGCGATCATTGGTGTACCTCCACCTCTGTGGCATTGCCGCCGATTGTGCGCTCGAGCACTGCGGCGGGTGTCGAAGCGTTTTACAAACAGGCGCAAGCTGCCTTTCACGCATCCTGTTGTCACAGCAACTTGCGCGATTGGCATGACGCTTGCAAACTGTTTCTTCCGGTTGACGCTGCAAATGGATTAAGATTTCATCCGGACTCGCCTGGGCGTTCTGCCCGCGAAAGATTCCCCATGATTTCAGTTCTGGTTGTCGACGACGAGCCCGATTTCGCAGACACGCTGGGAGAAGCCCTGCAGCACGCCGGGTTCGCCGCGGCAGTTTGCCACGATGGTTACCAGGCGCTGGAAAAGCTCCGCCTCAACCCGTGCGACGTCCTGATCACCGACTTCATGATGCCGGGCATGCGGGGTTCGGCCCTGATCGAGTCTGCCCGCCGGCTCCCCCACTGCGCCACGCGATCGATCCTGATGAGTTCCTTCAGTCCGTCGGACATTCAGGAGATGTACACCGGACACGACGCTTACATCCGCAAGCCGTTCGGGATCGACACCCTGGTGGGCATGATCAGCGCGTTGCGGACGGCAGCCCCGACCTCCGACTCGGGCACGGCAACCGGCAACCAGGATCGCGATGGGTTACGGTGAATCCGCGTGGGCCAGAACGCCGCGACGGAAAGCTTGCAACTCCTCCGGCTGCACGTCGGAAGCAGCCCAGAATTCGAATCCGTTCTGGGCCCAGCGCAACAGATGAAACCCTTGAAACTCCCGCCCATCGGCCTCCTGCCCGGAAACGCGTGACGGCCCGGGAAAAATGTAGAGACTGATGAGGTGCTGGCGCCGCCGATACACCAGCGCGGCCACGGGGCGATGACCGATGTAGTCCACGCGCCCGCCGACCAGCGGGAAGCCTTCGCCGGCGAGATCGTGAACGGGAGGGGAAAAGTCGAGCTTGCCGTTGAACCACGGCTTGACCGTGTGCGCTTCGGAGGACTCGACGTCGGTGGCGTGGGTCGCGACCAACGCCCGCTCATGGCTCGCCAGTACATCTTCGGCCAGCCGGTCCTCGGCCGTCGGCGTGGAAAGATAGAGTCCGACACTCAACAATACCGCCGCCGCGCCGGCGATCGCAGGTCCCATGTTCCACCCCGCGCGGGTGAATGGTTTGCGACCACGGCCATCGGCGCGCACGGAGGGCGCCCCCGTCGCAGGCCGCGTTGCCGCCGATGACGCATTGAGCGCAACGTCGATCCGGTGCCGAAGCTCCGGCGAGGCGCGAAAGTAGGCTGCCTGGCGCACCAGCGACCCCAGGCGCTCCTGCGCGCGAAGCTCGGCGGCGCACTCCGCACAGTGGGCGACATGCTGCTCGACCTCGACGGCATCGAGGGGTCCGAGCTCCTTGTCGACAAGGGCCGGTATGCGCGTACGTGCCTGGCCGCAGTCCATCATCACCCTTCCCTTTCCGATTCCTGGAGCGCGACCAGCAGCAGCCGGCGGCCACGGGAAAGCCGCGACATCACCGTGCCGATCGGAATGTCGATGGCGCTCGCAATCTCCTTGTACGAGAGCTCCTCGAGGTCGCGCAGGACGATCACCTCACGATAGCCCACCGGCAGTCGCGCGAGCGCCGCGTTGACGACACGCGCGCTGTCGGAGCGCTCCAGTATCGCCGCCGGGTCCGCGAGGGCATCCGGAGCGCGCGATGCATCGGCAGCTTGGACAGCACCGTGGATTTCGTCGTCGTACAGGGTGTGCACGTCCGCCTGACGGTGCCGCGAGAGCCATGTGTAGCAGACGTTGCGCACGATGGCGAGCAGCCATGGGCGCGCCTCTCCGCCGCGGAATCCGTCGAAAGACTTGAAAGCGCGAAGCACCGCATCCTGTACCAGATCCTCGGCATCCTGATCGTTGCGCGCCAGCCAGCGGGCAAGGTTGTACGCCGAATCAACGTGCGGCAACACGGCTTCCTCGAAGCGCCGCCGTTGCAGCCGGTCGTGTTCCGCATCCTCCATACCCGATTCTTTCATTACCCGCGCTTCGACCGATTTATTCCCGTTTCGCGGTTTCTTTCGCTGCCGGGAATATCCGCCCGGCGGCGGAAGTATTGCGCGTTAGCAGGTTGTTGAAAAACGTAGCGAGGACGGTTGTATGCAAGGCGGACGGCGCACAGGAACCGGAGTGTACTTCGAGGTACATGAGGATTCCGAGCACCGGGCAACGCGGCAGACGACCGCAGCAGTTTTTCAACGGCCGGTCAGGGGTATTGCCATACAACTCGAGGAGAAACACATGCAAGATCGTTTCGACCGGCGCGACTTCCTGCGGTTGGCAGGGTTGGGCGGGGTCGTCGTCGCTTCCGGCCTGGCGGGATGCGCGACGGGGCCCGGTGCGGCGCAGGCATCGCTCGCCGATGATTTCTATTTTGTCCAGTTGTCGGATTGCCATTGGGGATTCGAGGGGCCACCCAACCCGGATGCGAGGGGCACGCTGGGCAAGGCGGTGGCGGCGGTCAATGCGCTCGCCGAACCGCCCGATTTCGTGTTCTTTACCGGCGACCTCACCCACACCACGGATGACCCGGTCGAACGGCGCCAACGACTGACGCAGTTCCGGGACATCGCCGCCGGCCTCAAGGTGAAAACGGTGCGGTATATGCCCGGCGAGCACGACGCGTCGCTCGATCGGGGCGAGGCGTTCCAGGAATTTTTCGGGGCGACGCATTACACGTTCGATCACAAGGGCGTGCACTTCCTCGTGCTCGACAATGTCTCGGATCCGGCGGGTGCGATCGGCACCGAACAGCTCGCGTGGGTGGCCGCCGACCTCGCGTCGCAGCCCCGCGAGGCCCGTATCGTTGTCTTTACTCACCGGCCCTTGTTCGATCTTTACCCCCAATGGGACTGGGCGACGCGTGACGGCGCCAAGGCGATCGAAATTTTGCTCACGCATCCTAACGTGACGGTCTTTTATGGCCACATCCACCAGGAACATCATCGCATGACGGGCCACATCGCCCATCACGCGGCCAACTCCCTGATGTTTGCCCTTCCGCCGCCCGGGTCGCAGCCCAAGCGATTGCCGGTGCCGTGGGACGCGACGCAGCCGTACAAAGGCCTGGGCTATCGCAGTGTTGAAGCCGATCCGCCGAAAGCTGCCTATCGCATCGAAGAGCGGGGAATCCGCGCATGAATCCCACTTTTTTCCGCAGGCGTCGGGTGTTGCTCACCCTTGCCGCGCTGAGCGTGGCTGCGGGTGCCGGCGTGCGGGCATTCGCCCAGCCGAGTGCCGCTGTCATTCGTGTGGTGGCGCGCAAGTTTTCCTACACGCCGGGCGAAATCATGCTGAAGCGCGGCGTGCCGGTCGACCTCGAGCTGGTGACGGAGGACGTCGTGATGGGATTCAATGCGCCGGATTTCAACGTCCGGGCGGATGTGATTCCCGGCAAGACCGCGCGTGTTCGGCTCACGCCCGATCGGGCGGGAACCTTCACCTTTTACTGCGACATCTTCTGCGGCTCGGGGCACGAAAGCATGAGCGGGACAATAATCGTGACGTAAGGCCTCGAACGCGGGAAATCGTCGTTGGCCAACGCGGGCAAGCCCGGGTCCGAGTCCGGCCGCCGGGCGGACGCCGGCGCTACCGGTCACAGATGGGCCGCCTTTCTCTACAATCGCGTTTTCGCGCACACGCGTGGTAGAAGGAAGTCATGCCCGCTCACGGCTATCTGCGGCACCCGACCCTGCACGGCGACACCGTCATTTTTGTCAGCGACGACGACCTTTGGCGCGTCGGCACGGCGGGCGGTGTTGCGCGCCGCTTGACCGCAGGGCTCTCGGAGCCTGCCACGCCCTGCCTGTCACCCGATGGCGAATGGGTCGCCTTCATCGGCCGGGACGAGGAGCATCCCGAGGTCTACCTGATGCCTGCCGCCGGCGGCCCGGCGCGACGCATGACGTGGCTTGGGCCGGATGTCATGGTGCGTGGATGGACACCGCAAGGCCACATTTTGTTCGTGTCGACTTATGGGCAGCCCTTCTTTCGCAACTACCGCGCCTACACCCTGGACCCCGCCGGCAGTGCGCCGCAATTGCTGGCGCTGGGCCAGGTCAATCACCTCGCTTTCGGTCCCGGTGCTCGCAGGCTCATCGGCCGCAACACTGCCGATCCCGCGCGCTGGAAGCGCTACCGCGGCGGCACCGCCGGACACCTCTGGATCGATGACTCGGGGACCGGAGCGTTTCGCCACATGCGAGAGCTCAAAGGCAATCTCACCAGTCCGATGTGGATCGGCAGCCGGGTGTATTACCTCTCGGACGCACAAGGCGTGGGCAATCTTTACTCTTGCCGGCCCGATGGCGCGGACCTCAGGCGCCATAGCGATCACGACGACTACTACGCGCGCCATGCGCAGACCGACGGCAAGCGCATCGTTTACCAGTGCGGTGCGGAAATCTGGTTGTTCGACCCCGCGAGCGACCAGAGCGTGCGGCTCGCCATCGAGGTATCGTCCCATCGCACCCAGGCGGCACGCAAATTCGTGCCGGCCGCCGAACATCTAGGCACCGTCCACGTTCATCCTGCGGGCCACAGCATCGCCGTCGATGCGCGCGGAAAATTGTTCACCATGCCGCTGTGGGAAGGCGCGGTCCGCGAGCATGGCAATGGGGGCGGCGGGCGTTACCGCCACGGTCAGTGGCTCGGTGACGGCGTGGCCATGGTGGCGGTCGGCGACCAATCCGGCGAGGAGCGCATCGAGCTGTTCGAAACCGGCGCGTCCCGCACCCAGCCGTGGGACGTCGGACGCGTCACTGCCATGCGCGCAGCGCCGCGCGGGCGGTGCATTGCGCTCGCGAACCATCGCAACGAGGTGATGATCGGCGACCTCGCAACCGGTGCGCTGACCCTTGTCGATCGCAGTGCCGCCGGTCGCACCGACGATCTCGCCTGGTCGCCGGATGGTGCGTGGCTTGCCTACTCGTTCTGGACCACCTCGCGGCATTGCGCGATCAAGTTGCATGACGTCGCGCAAGGCACCACCATCCTTGCGACCCAACCCGAATTCCGCGACTACTGCCCGGCCTTCGATCCCGAGGGACGATACCTTTACTTCCTGTCGATCCGCACTTTCGATCCCGTCTACGACAGCGTGCAGTTCGAGCTGAGCTTTCCACGCGCGGCACGGCCGTATCTGATTGCACTGCAGGCAGGCGGACGGCCGCCGTTCGACCCGGCGCCGAAGGGCTTGAAGGCGGACGAACGCACCGCGAACCACGCAAGACCCGACACCGGCGCTTCGTCGCCCCCGATCGACGTGGACGGAATTGTCCGCCGGATAGCGCCGTTTCCGGTCGCCGAAGGCCGCTTCGGCCAGGTCGCCGGCGTCGCCGGCGACAAGGTAATCTGGACGGTACTGCCCATCGTGGGCGCACACGGACGCGGTGGACACAAGGAAGCGCCCGGCCGGCTGGAGATGTTCGATTTCGCGACACTGCGCGCCGAAACACTGATGGAAAAGGCCGACGGTTTTGCGCTGGGCGCCGACTACACGACCCTCCTGGTGCGCGAAGGCAAGCGGCTGCGAGCCATCGCCGCCAATCGCCTGCCCGAGACCGAATATCGCGCCCGCAGGTCCGACGAGCCCTCGCGCAAGAGCGGATGGATCGATCTCGATCGCATGCGCGTATCGGTCGAGCCGCGCGCTGAATGGCGGCAGATGCTGCGCGAAGTGTGGCGGCTGCAACGCGACCAGTTCTGGCTCTCCGACATGTCCGGCGTGGATTGGGACGTGATGTATCGCCGCTATGAACCGCTGCTCGCGCGCGTCGCGACCCGCGGCGAGCTCTCGGATCTCATCTGGGAAATGCAGGGCGAGCTCGGCACCTCGCACGCCTACGAGGTCGGCGGCGACCACCGGCGTTCGCCAGTCCTGGCGCTCGGGTATCTTGCGGCGGAAGTGCAACTGGTCGACGAGGACGAAAGCTACGAGATCACCCGGATCGTGACCGGTGATGCGTGGGACGCGGGCGCCGACTCACCGCTGAATGCGATCGGCGTCGAAGCGAAGGTGGGCGAGCGGATCGTTGCCGTCAATGGTCAACCCGTCTCGCGCGGGCGTCCGCCACAGGCACTGCTCGTCCATCAGGCCAACACCAAAGTGGAGCTCACGTTGGCGTCCGCCAACACCGGATCGCCATCGACCCGGCAGGCGCTGGTGACCACGCTGGCCGACGAAGTGCCGGCGCGCTACCGGGAATGGGTCGAGTGCAATCGGGCCTGGGTGCACGAGCAGTCGCAAGGTCGCGTGGGCTATTTCCATCTTCCGGACATGATGTCCGCCGGCTTCGCGGAATTTCACCGCTACTTCCGCGCCGAATGCGATCGCGCTGCCCTGATCGTCGACGTTCGCTATAACCGCGGTGGGCACGTCTCCCAATTGTTGCTGGAAAAGGTGGCGCGCAGACGCCTGGGCTACGCCGTACCGCGCTGGGGGCATCCCGCCCCGTATCCGGATGAAGCGGTGGCGGGCCCGGTCGTCGCACTGACCAACGAGCATGCGGGATCGGACGGTGACATCTTTTCGCATTGCTTCAAGCTGATGGGAATCGGGCCGCTCGTCGGCACGCGGACCTGGGGCGGCGTGGTCGGCATCTGGCCGCGACACACGCTGGTCGATGGCACCCAGACGACACAACCGGAGTTCTCATTCTGGTTCAACGACGTCGGCTGGGGCGTCGAAAACTACGGCACCGATCCCGACGTCGTGGTTGACAACGCGCCACAGGACGCCGCGATCCTGAAGGACCGGCAGCTCGAAACAGCGCTGGCAACCGCGCTGGGGCTGCTCGAACGCGCCGGGCCGGCAAAACAGCAATTCGGCCCGTGGCCCAACCTCGCGCGAGCGCCCTTGCCGCCGCGCGCGTGACAGCACAAGCGCATCGCTTTCCACCATTGCGATGACCACCCGACTCGCGCTGCTCGGCGCCGGCAAGATCGGCGATGCGATCATCAACCTCCTGGGCGGGACCGGCGATTACGACATCACG
>JBDUCE010000300.1:0-4111 GCA_040003635.1 Betaproteobacteria bacterium | reverse complement strand
CGCGAAGCTGCTCGGAAGCTTTGCCGGCCATCACATGGTGGTGGCGAAGGGATTGCAGGAGTCGGATCCGCAGGCGGCTTATCGGCGCGACGTGTGCCAATTCTCCGATGATCGATTGTCCGATGCGCAGAAGCTGCGTTTCATTCACGCTCTTCTCGGCCGCGAAATGGCCGAAGTACGCATGTTTCTCGATCGGATCGAAAAGTATTCCGCCCCACTGCGCGAAACCGGCCGGCAGTCACCCCAGGTGGCACAGGCGCTGGGCGAGATCGCGGAGGATCACGCCGCGCGCTCCCGCTATCTCGAATTCACCCGCGATGCGGACGCGCCCGGCGTTCGGGCGCGCATGATCGAGGTTGCGCACCGGCTGGGCTGGCTGTCGCCGGAGGAGAAGCGTGCAGAGCTCGTGCAAATGATCAACGACCAGTTGGCGCGCAACGCGATCAGCGCCGCCGAAGTGGATCTCGTGTGCGGACTCAATCCGCGGCATGAGATGGACCAGGACTTGCCGCAGCTCAAGGTGCCGCCGGCGCAGGGGGAAAGGGCCAGTAGCGCTGCGATCCTGGCGTGTCTTGGAAGTCCGCCGGCGCACGCACGCGTGCTGCAAGCGTTGACCAGCGGAACGGAAGAAGACGTGCAGATCGCCAGTGCCTATCTTCATCAGCGACCACTCTCGAACATCATCGATCTTGGCACTATCGCCGCGGGCATCGCGGGCATGAACGCCGGTGCGACGCAGATTCTCGCGCTGGACGCGCTCGCGCGCCATCACCTCGCCGATCCGGAGATTCTGGACGCGCTGACCGAACTGTTCACCCGCACTGATTCGGCCGGTGTGCAAAGGGCGATTGCGGGCATCATGGTCCGGTCCGACTTCGAGACCCTCGCCACGCCCGAGTTGGTGCAAACACTGCGCCAGCATCGCATCAAAGCCTCGGGCGGAGAGGATGTGCTCGACGTTCTGATCCGGCGCCTCGAAGCGCCACGCAGCCTCGCCCGGTTCGACCCGCCGCGTCGTCCCTGAACAGTGATTCGCGGCCGCGCCGCGTTCGCCCCTTGAATCTGGCGGCCGCGCGAGTTGCGCGCATGCAACGCGGCGGCCAAAGGGCGGCTGCACGCCGGCTGGATTGCGGGCGTAACACCCGGTGGTCATGCAATACTGGCGTGGCCCATGCGCTCAGTCCCCACCGCCTTGACGGCCTTTCCCAAGCTTCTGCTGCTGGCGGCATTGCTCGCCGGAACGTGGACGCCCGACGCTCGCGCCGACAAAAAGACCGTGTGCAGCATCACGGTCAATTCGCCCGACGAAAGGGAAATGTTCCAGCGGAGCCTTCCCCGCGACGAATTCGAGTTCGTCGAGTTGGTGGAGCGGGGCCGCCCCGACTGGCTCGAGTCCGCGTGCCGCAAAGGGGTGCGCTGCGACATGCTCATCATTTCCGGGCATTTCGATGATGGCACGCAGTTCTATTCGGATCGGCTCGACGCGCGCGAATTCCTGGCGGTCGAAGAGATGGAGCGGGTCTCGTGCAGCGAGTCGTGTCCGGGACTGTTCTCGCAACTCAAGGAAGTCTATCTCTTCGGCTGCAATACCCTGAATGCGGAAGCGCTGAGGAGCGCATCGGGCGAGATCGCGCGGAGCCTCATTCGTTCCGGTCACTCGAAGGCGGACGCGGATCGGCTGTCACGGCTGCTCGCCGAGCGCCATGGCGACAGCAATCTCGACCGGATGCGCCAGATTTTCAAGGATGTGCCGGTGATCTATGGGTTTTCGGGCAAGGCGCCGCTCGGGCCTACTGCGGCGTCCGTCCTCCAGCGCTACTTTCAGCTCGACGCGAGCGAGGAGGTCGGCAGCGGTCATGCGAGCCGCAAGCTGCTCAATCTCTTCGCGCCCGTGTCGATGACGAGTGCCGCCGGTCTTACGGAGTCGGACCCGCAGGCGAACTATCGCCGGGATGTGTGTCAGTTCTCCGACGATCGGCTCTCGCCTGCCGGAAAGCTTCGTTTTGTCCACGAAGTTTTGGGTCGCGAGATGGCGGAGGTCCGCATGTTCCTCCATCTCCTCACGAAATACACCGGTGCGCTTACCGTGACGGACCGCTTCACCCCGGCTGTGGCACAGGAGCTGGACGAGATCGCGCGTGATCACAACGCGCGCGAGCGTTTCCTTGCGTTCGCCCGCGACGCCGACGAGCCCGCGGTGCGCGTGAAGATGCTGGATCTGGCGCGCTTTCTGGATTGGCTTTCGCCGGCTGAACATCGCGCCGAGGTCATGTCGATGATCCGGGAGCAACTCGCGGGAGACTCCGTGGGGGTGCCGGAAGTAGACCTCGCCTGCGCGCTCAACAAGGAGGGCGAGCTGGGCCAGGAGCTGGACCGGCTGTCATTGCCACCAACGCAGGCCGCCAAGGCGACGCACGCCGCGGTTCTCGCGTGCCTTGGCAGCGCCGACGGGCGGGCGCGAGTGCTGCGCGCGCTGACGAGTCCCCGCATCGACGACGTGGCGATCGCCGAGGTTTATCTGCACCACCGTCCCATTACCGATGTGCAGGAGTTGCGGACGGTCGCGACGGGCATTGCCAAGATGAACAATGCCGAGGCGCAGGTTCGCGCACTAGACGCGCTCGCCCGAGGGCAGGTCGCCGATCGCCAAAGTCTCGACGCGCTGACGCGTTTGTTTCCGCTTACCAAGTCGGTGAACGTACAACGCTCTATCGCCGGGATCCTGGTGCGTGCGGACTATGCGGCGAACGCGAAGCCGGAACTGGTGCGCGCGCTCCGCCAGCATCGGCTGAAGTCCCCGGACGGCGAAGACGTGATCGACATTCTCCTTCGCCGGCTGGAAGCACCCCGCTCAGGTTGATCCCGGCCTCGGCGATCACCTTCGCAAAGGGGTGCCACGCCCTGCGCCAATAATGTCCGCCGGCCGCCGCGTTGGCCCGTCAGTTCAGCCCGCGCGGAGGGCCGGAGGGTCACCCCGGCCCAAGCGAGTAACGATCAGTAGCGCCGCGGATTGTTCGGCGCGCGATCCGCCCGGTTCGGAACGCCATCGCCGTCGCGGTCACGATCTACGCGGTTCGGAACGCCATCGCGGTCGCGATCTCCCCGTGCCCAGCGGCCACGTTCCATGAACCACCGCCCATCCCGCTGCACCCAGCGCGGACCGGCGTAGCGGTACCCAGGGCGTTCACGCACCCAGCTGCCATTCACCCACACGTGGTTTCTGCCCCGCCAGTCCCAGTAACCGGGCGCCCACGCGTAGCCACGTCGGGGCGGCGGAACGCGCTCGGCGCGTAGCGGCGGGGGTGCGACTTGCACCACGATATCGGCCGCAACGGCAGGCGTTGCGGGCACGGTTCCTAACGCTGTTGCAACCATTGCAGCGAGCAGAAGCTTTTTCATCATGGCAATTTCCTTGTCAAGGTGTCCGTAGTCGTTGATCGCGGCAGGGGGTCGCGGCCTCACGAGAAACCGCAAGCCCGTGAGTGCGGCCCGCTCCCGGCTCCAAGGCTATAACGCCTGTCGGACACCGAAAGTAGTCGCCCGAAACCGATTGTTACAGATTGGGACCGGTCGCGATCGTCAGCGGCGATCGAACGCCTGCGTCGCGCGGACACTCCTCTGCCTGTACGGCAATGATAAGGCGCCATCCCGACGGGGCGCCGCGCCGAAGCGGTGCCCTCGGTCAACGACCCGCGCGCCCCAGCAGATAGCCGACGGCAACCGCAACCCCAACGGCCAGATACGGTGTTGCCCGGATGTACCCGGCGCCGGTATCGGCGAGCATTGATGGCGCCTGTTTCATCGAATCGACCTTGTCCGAAGCCCAATCACTGGCTGCGATGGTGCGATCCGCGACCGAATCGATCGTGTCATGAATGGCGGACTTGGCGGAGTTGAGGGTGTCGCTCGCTTTGTCGGCCATCCGGTCCGCTGTCTTGCGCGCGCGCTCGGCGCCGTTGCCGATTATGGTGTTGTTCGTCATTTCACTCATCGCCTGTCTCCTCGATTGTTGTTCGGGAAGCAATCCGCGCAACGCGGAATTCTCTCTCCCAAAGATCGATCTTAAGGGCTGCGCGAAATGGCGCTATAGGGCGGAGGGCGCTCGGAGCGT
>JBDUCE010000299.1:0-4113 GCA_040003635.1 Betaproteobacteria bacterium | reverse complement strand
CAACTTGCCGGCCCAGTACAGCGTGAACGAGTTCATCGCTTCGAGCACGCCGTTCCTGACCCCGTCCAGCAACTCGAAATCGCCGACGATTTCCTTGGCCGCGAATGGTTTGAAATCGAGCTCTCCGCCCGTTTTCTCCTTGATGGTTCCGCACCAGGTCTTGAACGTCTGCAGGCCGACGCCGGCCGGCCAGGATGTTTGAATTTTCCAGACCGTGGTTTCCGCCGCGGCTGCGTTGCCGATGAAGGGTGCCGACACAACGGCTGCGGTGCCGGCGGCGGCCGCTCCCATGGTTTTCAGCAGCCGGCGGCGCGTCGGCTGCGCAACCGGCGTGGAGCCCGGTGCGCTGGTGGTATCGCTCATCGTTGTTCCTCCAGGTTGGTCCGCGAAACTACGCCCGTTGCAGGGTCTCTGTCGACTGACCGTGGCATCTTGCACCGCGCCGGCCCGCAATGGCAAGCACAATCCTGCGTCGGAACGGACCGGGTTGCCATCCGCTCGGCCGCGGGAGTACGCTCGACTCTAATCGCGTAACCACGATCGGGACCGTCATGCTGGTCAGCGAAATCCTGCGTATCAAGGGCAGCGTCCTTTATACCGCGGCGCCTTCGAGC
Organism: Betaproteobacteria bacterium; assembly: GCA_040003635.1. Taxonomy (GTDB): domain Bacteria; phylum Pseudomonadota; class Gammaproteobacteria; order Burkholderiales; family Casimicrobiaceae; genus CAIWHR01. Next base: position 3,499 of record JBDUCE010000299.1, on the reverse strand, counting down.
TCGGTGCTGAAGGCGGTCGAAGTCATGGCCGAGCGCGACATCGGCTCGCTGGTGGTCATGGACCATGGGCGCATGGCGGGGATGCTGACCTTCGCCGAGGTCCTGGAAGCCCTGGCGGATCGCGCGGGTACCTTGGGCGAGCTCACCATCGAGGCCATCTACGAGCGCGACCCGGTCGTGGCCGCGCCGGGTCTTGACGTGATGGAATTGCGGCGGTTGATGCTCGAGCGCCATGCCCGCTACGTCCCCGTGCTCGATGGCGGCACGCTCCTTGGGGTAGTGTCTTTCCACGACGTCGCCAAGGCGGTGTACGAGGAACAGAGCTTCGAGAATCGCATGCTCAGGAGCTATATCGGGAGCTCGCCCGACGAGGGCGGCAACTGATCCTTGACCCCGCACAGCGGTGCCCGGTAATCCGCGCTATCCAGGCGCAGCCGGTCCTTCGCTGTGGCCCAGCAGAAAGAGGGCGGGGCGCTTGGCCAGCGCGGGGATCGTTCGTTGCCGCCACATTGCGATGGCGGCACTGCTGATCCACTCCGTCGGCAGCGTGAGATCGACCGCAACACAAAGCGCGGTGACATTCCGGCACGTATCCAGAATGGTGTCGAGCATCGCCTGGTTGCGGTAAGGCGTCTCGATGAAGATCTGTGTGCATCCGGTGTGTGCGATCTCGTCGTCGAGCGTGCGCAGCCGCAGCCCGCGTTCCGCCCTCGCCACGGGCAGATACCCGTTGAAACGAAACGACTGGCCGTTGAAGCCGGACGCCATCAGCCCGAGCAGGAGCGCCGACGGGCCCACCAGCGGCACCACGCGGATGCCCCCGCGATGCGCGGCCGCGACCAGGGCGGCCCCCGGGTCGGCCACCCCGGGGCAACCGGCGTCGGAGAGGAGCCCGACATCCTCTCCCTGGCGCAACGGCGCCAGGAGATCGGCGAGCGATTGCCGCTGAAGCGGCTGCGGCAACGCGACGATGCGCAGTGTTGCGACCGGCACCTCGAGTGCGAGCGACTTCAGGAATTGCCGCGCCGGCTTGGCGTTTTCGACCACGAAATGTCGCAGGCGGCGGGCGACCGCGATGGTGCCGGCCGGCAGCACGGCCTCGGGGGGAACAATCCCCAGGAGGTTGGGGACGAGATAGAGCGTCCCGCGGGTCTCCTGGCCGGTCACGGCAACACGTGCACGCCTGCTGCGAGCAACATGTCCACCAGCCGGATGAGGGGCAGGCCGATGAGCGCGGTCGGATCGTGGCTCTCGATGTTGCGAAACAGTGCAATGCCGAGCGTTTCGGCTTTGACCGCGCCCGCGCAATCATAAGGCTGGTCCCGCGCGAGATATGCCTCTATTTCGACGTTGGTCAAGGTGCGAAACGTGCTGGTGACATCGACGCAGGCGGTCTGGCATTCGCCGCTGGCAGCATCGACCAGCGCGAGACCGGTGTGAAAGACCACGGTGCGGCCGGAGAGACGGCGCAGCATCACTACCGCGCGGCCATGATCACCCGGCTTGCCGATGGCTTCGCCCTGGCAGCCTGCCACCTGATCGGAGCCGATGATCAGCGCCTGGGGATGGTCGGCGGCGACGCTGCGCGCTTTTGCCTCTGCCAGGCGCAAGGCGGTCCGGGCCGGAGGCTCGCCTGCTTGCGGCGCTTCGGTGGTGCGCGGCGCGACCGCGACGAAAGGCAAGCCGAGGCGCTCGAGCAGGGCTTTCCGGTACGACGAGGTGGAGGCCAGCACCAGCTCGCGGGGGTCTCCCGCGCGCTGTGTGACGGCCGCTCCAGAGGCAAGGTTGGCTATTGTTTTCTCTGACATTTTTGACACTCGCCGGCAATCCCGCTATTATCCAACGTTTTGATCGGGCCGCAGCCGGCAACTCGCGGGTGCGGACCAGGCAGGGCTGCAGGCAAGACGGGGCAAGGATGACCGGGCCAAAGGCAAGTCGACCTCAGGGTCCGCCCCGTTTCGATGCGTTGGGGCTCTCGGCAAGGCGCGGAGAAATCGCGGGATCGGTCGATGCGTACGAGCTCGATCGCGTCGAGGACCGGCTCGGCGACGAGGACGGCATCGTGCCGCCGGCGGCTGTCGAATACCGAATCACGGGCGGCACCGATGCGCTCGGCAGGGCAATCCTGAAAATGGCCCTCGACGGCGCTGTCCCGTTGGAATGCCAGCGTTGCCTGCGCGTGTTCGAGTGGCCCGTTGCCTACCGGACGAGTTTGCTGCTGGCGCGCGACGAGCAGGAACTTGCGTTCCTCGATGACAACGACGAGCGGGAAGTGCTGCTGGCCGGCGCGCCGCTCGACCCGCTGGAAATCGTCGAGGATGAGCTGCTGCTGTCGCTGCCGTACGCGCCGCGATGCACCCGGCCGGATTGCGCCGCAGCGGACGCGTCGGCTGGTGACGAGGCTGTGGCGGCAGCGTCGGCGTTCGAGCATTTGAAAGTACTGAAGGGCGGCGGGAAGCCGCCGTCGAAATGAAATCGGAAGGATGCGGCGCCATGCCGCGCCGGATCCCGAGCTAAATTGCGCAGGAGCAAGAAATGGCTGTCCAGCAAAACAAAAAATCCCCGTCCAAGCGCGGCATGCATCGTGCGCATTCCTATCTGCCCAATCCTGCGCTGGCGGTAGAGCCGGTGAGCGGTGAGGTGCATCTGCGCCATCACATCAGCCCTTCCGGCTATTACCGCGGCAAGAAAGTCATCGCCACCAAGAGCGACGAATAACTTTCGCGCTGCCGGATGGAGGCACGCGGCGTGGATGCGCGCGGCGGCTCGTGATTTGAGAGGCGCGGGTGTCCGGTGCTGCCGGGTTTCGATTCGCGCGCCGTACCTTTCAACGCAGCCTACGCGGCGGCACCGGGTCGCCAACGCCAATCCATCATGCCGGTCACGATAGCGGTCGATGCGATGGGGGGCGATCATGGCCCGGCCGTCACCCTCAAAGCCTCCCTGGATTTCCTGGAGGAGATGCCGGACGCCACGATCATCGCGGTGGGGCCGGCGCCAATCCTTGCCCCGCGTCTTGCCGCCTTGCGCTCGCCCGCCAAGAGTCGCTTGACCATCCATCCCGCCTCCGAAGTCGTCGAGATGTCGGAATCTCCGGCCCTGGCGCTACGCTACAAGAAGGATTCGTCGATGCGCGTGGCGGTGAATCTGGTCAAGGCGGGGACGGCCCACGCCTGCATCTCCGCCGGCAACACGGGCGCCCTGATGGCGATATCGCGCTTCGTGCTGAAGACCTTGCCGGGGATCGACCGGCCGGCGATCGCATCGCAGCTTCCCAACAAGAAGGGCGTGACCATGGCGCTCGACCTTGGCGCCAATGTCAACTGCACGCCGCAGCAACTGTTGCAATTCGCGATCATGGGTACGGCATTGGTGGCGGCTGTCGAGGGCATCGAACGGCCGACCGTCGGGTTGCTCAACATCGGTGAAGAAGACATCAAAGGCAACGAGACCGTAAAGGAAACCGCCGAGCTGCTGAAGGCTTCCGGTCTCAATTACT
>JBDUCE010000298.1:0-4114 GCA_040003635.1 Betaproteobacteria bacterium | reverse complement strand
GAGCGCAGCAGGGTCCGCAGAAACAGGAACACGAGCACCATCGCCGCCAGGACAAAGTAGTAGCCGTGCAGCACGTTCCCAAAATCGAGCGGCACCCAGCCGCCGATGGCAGCCGAGGGCTTGAAGTTGAGGCTGATGCCGTCCGACCCGCGGCCGAACTTGGTGTCGTGGAACACGAAGTAGAACATCTGGGCGAAGGCCAGCGTGACCATGATGAAATAGATGCCCTTCGCCCGGACCACAAACAGGCCGACCAGCAACGCCGCGAGGCCGGCCGCGATCATGGCGAGAGGGAGCGTCGTCCATAAATTCGCAGCTTCGTATTTTGGCGCGAGCAGGCCGAGGGTGTACGCCCCGATGCCGAAGTACGCGGCGTGCCCGAACGAGACGAGACCGGTGTAGCCCACCAGGAGATCGAGGCTCATCGCGAAGATCGCGAGAATCATCACCTTGGTGACGAGCTCGGTGTAGAAAGTCGCACCCGCCAAAGGAAATAGCGCAAAGACAATCAGGACCGCGCCGACCACGATGCGTCGGGCACCGATCACGCCGGTCCTCGAGCGCGCCGCGCGCCGCCGGCGAAGCGGCGCGGCCACCGCGGCGGCGTCAGCGCTTGAAAAGGCCTTCGGGTCGCCATAACAATATGATTGCCATCAGCAGATACACCGTCACCCCGGCGGCCTGCGGAACCAGCACCTTGCCGAACGTATCGGCGAGCCCGATCAACAATGCGGCGACGAGCGCACCCCAGATGGATCCGATGCCGCCGATCACGACCACCACAAAGCAGATGATGAGGACCTGCGTTCCCATGCCCGGATAGACCGATGAAACGGGCGCCGCGATCATCCCGGCAAACGCCGCCAGCACCACGCCGAGCGCAAACACCATCCGGTAGACGAGATTGATGTTGAGTCCCAGGGATTGAACCATTTCACGGTTGGATGCGCCGGCGCGGATCATCATGCCAAGGCGCGTGCGCCGGATCAGGAAGTACAGCATCGCCGCGATCGCCAGGCAGACGACCGACATGAACAGCCGGTACACCGGATAGCTCAGCGTTTCGGTAAGGCGGATGGAGTGATTCAGGATTTCCGGCACGTCGACGCCATGAACGTCGTTGCCCACGATCAGGCTCCGCAGCTCTTCGAACACGAGGATCAGTCCATACGAGAGCAGCACCTGGTCGAGGTGATCACGCTGGTAGAGGCGGCTGAACAGCGCCCACTCGAGGAACACGCCCAGCACCACGCCCAGCGCCACGCCCAGCACGATGGCCACGAACAGGTTGCCGGTGAGCGTCGAGAGCGAGAACGCCATGTAGGCGCCGATCATGTAGAAGCTGCCATGGGCGAGATTGATGATGCCCATGATGCCGAAGATGAGCGTGAGTCCGCTCGCGACCAGAAAGAGCAGCAGGCCGTATTGCACGGCGTTGAGGAGTTGAATGAGGAACGAGTAGATGTCCACGCAAATCAATGGGGTCACACACGATTGCGCGGGCGCGGTCGTGTCCGACCCCCTCGGGGGTTGGTGCTTTCGACAAGTCGCGCTGGGACCTGTCCAGAGCTTCCTTGGTGTCCGCCTGCCTACAACTTGCAGCCGCGCGGCGGATCGGTGAGGTTCTTGACCGCGACGCCGATCACCTTGTTTTCCTTGCCTTCGACACGGCGCAGATAGATGTCTTGGATCGGGTTGTGCGAGCGCGTGAGTGCGAATGCGCCGCGGGGGCTGTCGATCTTCGCCGCCTCCATCGCCTTGACGAGATCGGCGCGCTTGGCGAGGTCCCCATTCACCGCCTTGGCACCGGCAATGAGGAGCTGCGCCGCGTCGTAGCCCTGCACCGCGTAGACGTCCGGATCGACCTTGTAGGCCTTGGCGTAGGCGGCGCGGAAGGCGGCGTTCTTGGGATTGCTGACGCCTTCCCCGTAATGCATGGTGGTGAGCAGTCCCTGCGCGGCGTCGCCTTGCGCCTCGAGCGTGCCGTCGGTGAGGAACCCCGGTCCGACCAGCTGGATCGTGTTCTTGAGACCCGCTGCGGCGTAGTCCTTGACGAACTTGACGGCGCCGCCGCCGGCGAAGAACACATAGACGACATCGGGCTTCAGCGCCGCGATCTCGGTCAGGTAGGATTGAAATTCCACCTGCGGAAAGGGCAGGAACAATTCCTTCACTACCTTGCCGCCGCCCGCCTCGAACGCTTCCTTGAACCCGCCCACCGATTCCTCGCCCGCGGCGTATTTCCAGGTCAGCGTGACGGCGGTTTTTTTCTTCTGTTCCGCCATCACCCGGCCCATCGCGATCCCGGGCTGGGAATTCGAGAACGACGTCCGGACCACATTGGCGGCGCACAGGGGACCCGTGATTTCGTCGGCGCCGGCGTTCGGAATGATAAGAAGGGTGTTGTTGTCGCGCGCCACCTTCGACATCGCCAGCGCCACGCCCGAGTGCACGGTGCCGACCAGCACGTCGACGTTATCGCGCTTGATCAGCTTGTTCGCGTTTTCCGGCGCTTTGGCGGGATCGGATTCGTCATCCACGGTGAAGTATTCGAGCTCGCGTCCGCCGACCTTGCCGCCGTTTTCTTCCACCGCCAGCTTGAAGCCGTTGGTGATCGCGGTGCCCAGCGCGGCGAACGTGCCGGTGTAAGGGAGCATCAGCCCGATCTTGATCTTGGTGCCTTGCGCCGACACCGGCGAAACCGGCAACAGCCATCCTGCAATCAGCAACGCTGACGCCAACCCGGCGATCCGGCCGCCCACCGTCGGGCGCACCCGATGCGTACGTTGTGTCATGGTGATTCCTCCTTGGATATTCCTGCCGGGCAGGTTTGCGCCGCATTTTCGCACGGTTCTTTCATCCCGCTCGTTCACGCAGCTTGAAGCGCTGGATCTTGCCCGTCGCCGTTTTCGGCAGCTCGTCGATGAATTCGATCCAGCGCGGGTACTTGTAGGGCGCGAGCTGCGCCTTGACATGCTGCTGCAACTCGGCGGCCAGGACAGCGGAGGGCACGCAGCCGTCTTTCAATACCACAAAGGCAATCGGCTTGATGAGCCGCTCCGGATCCGGCCTGCCGATCACCGCCGCTTCGAGCACGGCCGGGTGGGTGATCAAGGCGGACTCGACCTCGATGGGCGAGACATAAATCCCGCCTACCTTCAGCATGTCGTCGCTGCGGCCCGCGTACACGTAGTAGCCGTCCGCATCGACCGAATACTTGTCGCCGCAGCGGGTCCACGCGCCCTGGAAGGTGCTGGCGGTTTTGGCGCGGTTGTTCCAGTAGCCCAGGGCCGCGGTGGGACCATTCACCTGCAGTTCACCCACCTCACCCGCGCGTACCGGCTGACCCTCCTCGTCCACGATTCGCAGCGCGTATCCGGGCACCGGATGACCCGTGGTGCCATAGCGCACCTGTCCCGGGCGGTTGGAGAGGAAAACGTGAAGCATCTCGGTCGAGCCGATGCCGTCCAGGATTTCCGAGCCGAAGTGCTCGGTCCAGCGGCGCCCGATGTCGGCGGGCAGCGCCTCGCCGGCGGACGTGCAAAGACGCACCGCGAGCGCGCCGCGCGCCGGCAACCCGGGGCTTGCAAGCAAGGCGGCGAACAGTGTCGGCACGCCGTAGAACACGGTGGCCTGGTGCTGGCGCAGGCGCGCAAATACCGCCGTGGGCGTGGCGCGTTCAGCCATCAGCACCGCGGCCGCCCCCACGCTCATGGGAAAAGTGAGCGCATTGCCAAGGCCGTAGGCAAAAAAGAGCTTGGCCGCGGAGAACACGATGTCGTCCTCGCGCACCCCGATCACCGGCTGGGCAAACAGCAACGCCGTGCAGATGAGACTCCCGTGGGCGTGCACGGTGCCCTTCGGCGGACCGGTCGACCCCGACGAATATAGCCAGAAGCATGGATCGTCGCGCGTCGTGTCCGCCGTCGTGAAGCTTTCGCTCGCGTCATCGATCAGCCGGGTCAGCGAATGATGCCCATTCGCTGCGCCGCCGGAGACGATGACGTGGGCGAGATGCGGCAGCGACCCGAAGAGCGGCGCAACGGTGGGCAGGAGCGCCGCCGAGATGACGAGCGCGCGCGCCCGGCTGTCGCGCAGCATGTATTCGTAGTCG
>JBDUCE010000297.1:0-4131 GCA_040003635.1 Betaproteobacteria bacterium | reverse complement strand
CCGCCACCATCGGCGCCGGAGCAACCAACCAGGACAGAGCCATGCAACGATTGCGTAGCCCGTTTCGCCTGCGACCCGGCCCGGGTGCCGATCAAAGAAAAAGCAAGACGCGCCGCGAGCAGGGCGCCACCAGCGGCACCGGTGGGATGACCGACGCGCGTCGCTCCGATGGTTCAGAGCAACCGCAGGATCACGCAGCAGGCGACTCGAGCAGCAGAACCATCGTCGGCGAGGACCTGCGTGGACGGCGGGCCGGGGAGCAAAGCCATGACCAGGACCCGCCGAAACCGGCGAAGCCTGATCCAACGGACGGGTCGGCGTGAAGGTGGAACGCGTTGTGCTCCTGATCATGTAGCGGTGGGATTTGCTCGAGGCGTGCGTCGATGCGGGCGCATGCGTAATCCAAAAAGGGCCGGCCGCGACTGGGTCACGCGGTGGGCAGCATTCCAGACCCTGGTTAATCTGACACATCGGAGGGCAGCATGAACTTCATCATTTGGCTGGTAGTGGGGGGCATCATCGGTTGGCTGGCGAGCATGGTCATGAAAACAGATGCGCAGCAAGGCATGTTGTTGAACATCGTCGTCGGTATCGTCGGAGCGTTCCTGGGTGGGTGGCTTATCTCGCCGCTGGTCGGCGCGGGCTCCATCAATGCCAACGACTTCAGCCTCGCGGGATTGATCGTGTCGTTCCTCGGCGCCGTCATCCTGCTCGCCATTGTCAATCTGTTCCGTCGCGGTCGCGTGCGTTGAGCATTGCCTCCGCATCAGACTTTCCGGACGTAAGCGCACAGCGAGCGCGAGGGCGGCGAACTTGACACGGCCGAGCTCCGGACCAGGCGCTGGTGCGCAGACCGCGACGTCATTTGCGGGTGGTCCGTAACTGTTGGGCGGGGCCGGCGCCATTCTTCCTCGGGCGCCGGCACTTTGACGGCCCGCGATGATTCGCGGGCCGTTTTTTATGGAGCGAGGTCCGCATCCGCCGCTTGATCGGGTGGTGGAGCCCGCTCGAAATGTCCCACGAGAGCTCGGGTGGGCCAGGTTGGTATCGAACCAACGACCAACGGATTATGAGTCCGCTGCTCTAACCATCTGAGCTACTGGCCCGAACGACGCGTGCCACTCCGCACAGCGTCGCAATACGAGCGCAATTATAGCTGCGGCCCTCACTCCCGATTGACCTCCCGCGTTCGCCAGCGCGCTTGGCATTCGGCCGGCGCACCCTCGTCTCCATCGCGCCAAGGCGGCAGTGGCTACCGCGTACACTCCTCGATGCGCGAGCGGTACTTAACCGAAAGGGGCGCATGAGCCACAGTTCTCTTCCCGGGATGCCCTGATGCCGGAGCATTATCTGCGGCGCTTGCTGGTGCCGTCCGCCGTCGCGCTCGTCGGGGCTTCGGAAAAGCCCGCGTCACCCGGACGAATCGTTTTCGAAAACCTGCTCCGCGGCAATTTCATGGGCGAGTTGCATGCGGTCAACCCGAATCACCGGCGCGTCCTCGGCCATCCTTCGTTCAAAAGCGTCACTGCGATCGGGAAGCCGGTCGATCTGGTGCTGGTTGTCGTCCCTTGCGTCGCGGTGCCCGGGGTGCTCGAGAATGCGGCCGAAGCGGGGGCGGCCGCCGCGGTTATCCTTTCGGCGCCGCCGGCCGACGATGTCGACGCACGACTCTGGCACCGCGACCTTCTCGAATCCGCGCGCCGGCATCGCATCCGCCTGCTCGGCCCGCATTCGTTCGGCATCATGCGCACGAATATCGGACTCAACGCGACGCTTGGCACCGCAATCGCCCGCCCCGGCCGCCTCGCGCTCATTGCGCAATCGGGCGCGATGTGCACGGCGATGCTCGATTTTGCAGGGTCTGCCGGCATGGGCTTCTCGACGGTGGCGGCACTGGGGGGCGGTGTCGATATCGGCTTTGGCGAGCTGCTCGATGCGGTGCTGCTCGATCCCGACACGGAAGGAATCCTGCTGTATGTGGAAACGGTGCGAGACGCGCGCCATTTCATGTCCGCGTTGCGCGCGGCAGCGCGCGCCAAGCCGGTCGTGGTGCTGAAGGCGGGACGCTCCAGCGAAATCGTCCTGCCCCGGCGCGATGGCATCGCACTACCGTTGCCGGACGAAGTGTTCGACGCGGCGATGCAACGGTCCGGTACGGTTCGGGTGATGACGTATTCGCAGCTCTTCGCGGCGGCGCGGATTCTCGCCATGGGCAAGTTCGCGCACGGCGAACGCCTCGCAATCATCACCAACGGACATGGCCCCGGTACGCTCGCCGCCGACATCGCCGCCGATCGCGGCGTGGCCCTGGCGCAACTCTCGCGGGCAACGGAAGAGCGTCTCGGCGCGGTGGTGCCTGCCAACCTCGCGCGACGCAATCCCGTCAACGTCCGTGGCGATGCGACGGCGCAGCGCCTGGCGGCGGCGGTGGAAATTGCGCTCGGGGACGAGGGCGTCGATGCCGTCCTCGCCCTCCATGTGCAGCGGCCGGTCACCGCAGCCGCGGACGCCGCGCGCGCCGTAGCGGAGGTCGCACGGCGCTTCGCAAAACCCGTGCTCGGCGCGTGGCTCGGTGCGTTGGACCGGCAGGAAGTGCAGGATGCGCTCGAAGCGGGCGGCGTCGCCAACTTCTACACCCCCGAGCATGCCGTTGAAGCCTTTTCGTTCATGGCGGCGTACCGCCACAACCAGCAATGGCTGCTCGAAGTGGCGCCGCCGCAACCGGAACCCGAGCTGGCCGATCTTGCCGCCGTGCAACGCCTTCGCAAACGAGTCGCGGCCGGTACACGCACCGTCCTGAACCACCGGGAAGGGGCCGAGCTGTTGCTGGCGTTCGGACTGCCGCTGCCGCGCCGGGAGACGGCAGGCACGCTCGAGGAAGCGCTCTCTGCCGCGCGCCGGATCGGCTATCCGGTGCAGCTCGTCGAGCCGACGTTGGGCCGGGAAACCGCCCGCGGTTTACGCAGCGGCGCGATGCTGTCCCGCGCCTACGCACGATGGCGCGAGACAACGCCTGCTCGACGCTACCGCAGCAGCGTGCTGGTGCAGAAAGAAACCGTGATCGCCGACAGCGTGGATGTTGCCGTCGCGGTCCATACCGATGCGGTGTTCGGTCCGGTGATCACACTGGGCCGCAGCGCGGCGGCCGGATTCGCCGATTGCAATCGCCTGGTGTTGCTTCCTCCTCTGAATCGCCGCCTGATCGTCGGTGCCATCACCGGAAAGCGTGGGCTGGGGCCGTTGGGAGGGAACCCGGATGCCCCCGCGCCACCCGAGCCTCTGGTGCGGCTGCTCCTTCAGGTCTCGTCCCTGGTCTGCGCAGTGCCCTGGCTGCAATCGCTCGTTCTCGACCCGGTGCGCGCAGGAACAGCCGGAGCCGTCATCGAAGGCGTGCATGCGGTGGTCGACGCGAAGCGCCAGCCCAGTGGGAACAGTTATGGGCACATGGCCATTCACCCTTACCCGGTGGAGCTCGTGAGCGACATCGTGCTTGCCGATGGCACGGCGCTCCACGTCCGTCCGATCATGCCGGAAGACGCCGAGCTCGAGCGGGCCTTTGTGGCCGGCTTGTCGGAAGAGACCCGGTATCTTCGGTTCTTCTACCAGCTGCACGAGCTCACGCCGTCGATGCTCGCGCGTTTCACGCAGGTGGATTACGACCGCGAGCTTGCCTTGGTGGCGATACGCGCCATGGACGGGAAGCCGGCGTTCGTCTCCGTCGCGCGCTACGTTTGCAATGCGGATCTGGAAAGCGCCGAGTTCGCAGTGGTCGTGGCCGACGCGTGGCAACGCCGCGGCGCGGGCCGGGTGCTCATGCAACAGCTCATCGCTGCCGCACGCACCCGGGGGGTGGGCCGGCTCGAAGGCACAGTGCTGCGATCCAACCACAAGATGCTGCGCTTCACCGAATCGTTGGGTTTCGTCATCCGCGACGATACCGAAGAGCCGGATCAGCTCATTGCGGTGCTGGCGTTGAAATAGCGAGCGGGGTGGTCAGCCTTCGCCCTCGAGAAAGCTCCGCAGCTTCTCCGAGCGTGAAGGATGGCGGAGCTTCCGCAGCGCCTTGGCTTCGATCTGCCGGATCCGCTCGCGGGTGACGTCGAACTGCTTGCCGACTTCCTCCAGCGTGTG
>JBDUCE010000296.1:0-4139 GCA_040003635.1 Betaproteobacteria bacterium | reverse complement strand
GTAAATCCAGTTGGGATCCTCCAGCAGCAGCGGCGAGCCTGGCGTCGAACGCGCCGTGGCCCCGCTCGCCGCACCACAAGCCAGCGCTACCCACACGACGACGCACCGCAGAAACATCACCGTGAAGTCCCGCCGCTCAATTCGCCACTGCAGCCGTGCGTTCCATCTCCGGCGTCCATTTGCCCTCGCGCGCCAGCGCATTCATCCTGAGCCGATGACAAAATATTTTTTGTGCAGCGGACACGTTTTCGGAGCGCCCGCCCCAGGCGCGCATCGCCGGATCTTGGAGCGCCCGCGCGTACGAGAACGACAGCACCCAGGGCGCGCGTGGGTACAGGGCGTTCATTGCATTCAGGTTGGCGGTCGCGTCCTCGGGACTCTGTCCGCCCGATAGAAAGTTGATGGTTGGAACGGCCGCCGGAACGTTTCGACGAAGCACGTCGAGCGTGGCCGTCGCGACCTGTTCCGGACCTGCCCTGGAAAGACCCTTGTTGCCAGGCAGCACCATGTTCGGCTTGAGTACCATGCCTTCGAGGATGACACGATGCCGATGCAGCGCGACAAAAACCGCGTGCAGCACCGCCTCGCTCACTTCATGGCAGCGCTCGATGCTGTGATCGCCATCGATGAGGACCTCGGGTTCGACGATGGGCACGATGCCCTCCTGCTGGCAGATCGCAGCGTAACGCGCGAGCACTTCGGCATTGGCCTCGATGCCGAGCGCGGTGGGATTGCGGTCCGTGATGCCATACACTTCGCGCCATTTCGCAAAACGCACGCCGTGGGTCTTGTATCCTTGCAGCCGCTCGGCCAGGCCATCCAGACCCTGCGTGATGAGATCCCCGGGCGCATTGACGAGCGGGGTCGTTCCCTTGTCCACCTTGATGCCGGCAAGGATGCCCCGTCGCCTCAGGACCTCCGGCAGCGTCGTGCCGTCATCGCTCCTCTGACCCAGCGTTTCCTCGAACAGGATTACGCCGCTCAAGTATTGCTCCGCGCCTTGCGCCGTAAACAACAGCGAGCGATAGCGGCGGCGCGTTTCCTCGGTCGACTCGATGCCAAGTGCCTGGAAGCGCTTGGTGATCGTCGGCTGGCTTTCGTCGGCAGCCAAAATCCCCTTGCCGGGTCGCGTAAGCTCGCCGATCGTGGCTTTGAGTGTGTCTTCGATGCCCATGGTTGCATTCCTCCGATTCACGCCATGATCCATGGCCGGCCGCCGGCTGCTTGCCGGCGCTCATGTCCCGATCGTCGCCAGTACGGTCGATGCATTCAACGTACCCGTTGTGGCCGGCGGGCGCAATGAAGCCCCTAACTGCGGTTCAATCCGTGCCGCCCTGATCCAGCAGGTAGTGGTAGTTTTTGCTGAGGACCCTGCTGCATCGAACCTCCACCGGGACGTCGTTGAAGGTGTAGGCGACGCGCTGTATTTCCAGCACGGGGTCGCCCACGGGCAACTTGAACAGCCTTGCCACGGCCGCGCCGGCCTTCACCGCCCGCAATTGCTCCACGGTTCTGATGATATTGATTCCGTAACGGGAGTGATAGACAGCATAAAGTGTGGTGCCTTGGCGGATCACCGCCTCGCTCACGCCGGGAAACAGGGACGCGGGGATGACGATGTCGGACAAGACGACCGGCTGGCCCGAGACCCGCAGGATATTGCGCAGTTTGAACACCTTGGTCGAATCACGGCGCGTCATGCCGAGACGCTCTGCCGTTTGGCGGTCTGCATTCGCCTTCTTCAGCGAGATGAGCTCGCTCGTGGGAAGCTCCTTGACCCCGTCATCGCGGACGACGTGAAAGAACTGGTAGACGTTGTGGTGCTGGCCATGCACGGACACGAACGTGCCCTTGCCTTGTTTGCGCACCAGGACCTTTGCTGCGACGAGCTCGCCGATTGCCGCCCGGATCGTGGCGATCCCCACCTGGTAACGGGCTGCGAGCCTGGGCTCGCTCGGCAACACCTCGTCCGCCTTCCATTCCCCCTCGATGAGGCTCCGGATCAGCAGGCTCTTCACCTCCTTGTACAGCGGCTGGGGAATCGTCATATCCGCCGTCGCCGCGTGGCTATCGAGAATCGACGCATTCGTATCACCCTTCAGGGCAACCATGCGAATAGCCGCTGGCGGCGGGCATTTGCATCGGGCATTTGCACGGCTACACGCATGCGTTGACACGGCTCCCGGTCGCGCAATCCGTCAATTCGCCGGCATCGTCTCCGCCGGGTGAAATATTGACATTTCCTGCAGCAAAGTATAGCGTCTTTCGTATCATTCGAATGATTCGCAGGAATAAGCCTTTGGCTTTGCCAGCCCGTCCCCGCGGGGTTGATCCAGTCGGGGAACCCGGTGATTGAGGAGACTCTCGATGTCGAAGTGTCACAGCCTTTTTATGGTATCCGTTGCGATCGCGTTCGCGACCATCCTGATGACCCCTCCGGGCGCACAGTCCGCCACCCTCGCCGAGACCAGGGAAGTCCGCATCGCCCAGCAATTCGGCCTCAACTATCTGCCGTTGACCGTGATGAGAAAGCACAAGCTCATCGAGAAAAAAGCCACCGAGATGGGCTTGGGCGAAATCAGGGTCACGTGGCTCCAATTCGGGGCAGGCGCCGGAATGAACGACGCCCTTCTCTCGAGGAGTCTCGATTTCGCCTCGGGCGGGGTAGGCCCGCTGCTCACGATATGGGACAAGTCCCGGGGCACTCTCGACGTCAAGGGCGTGGCATCGCTGGGTTCCATGCCGCTCTACCTGACCACCACCAACCCCGCAATAAAGACTGTCAAGGACTTCGGCGGCAAGGACAAGATCGCGCTCCCCGCGGCCAAGGTCTCCATCCAGGCCGTCGTCCTGCAGATGGCGGCGGCGCAGGCATTCGGCGACGAAAACTATACGCGGCTGGACAGTCTCACCGTGTCCATGAAGCACCCCGACGCGATGGCCGCGATGCTGAGCGCCGGCACGGAGATCAATGCCCATTTCGGCAATGCGCCGTTCCAGGAGCAGGAACTGCAGGATCCCAAAGTGCACCAGGTCCTGAGCTCGTACGACGTCGTCGGCCCGAGCACACTCAACTCGGTTTACACCACCGCAAAGTTCAGGACCGAAAATCCGAATATCTACCGGTCCGTTCTGGCCGCCCTCAAGGAGGCGGTGCAGATCATCAACCAGGACAAGAAGGCCGCGGCGCAGTTGTATGTAGAAGAGGAGAAATCCAGGCTGAGTCCGGAGTTTGTCTTCAAGATCCTGTCCGATCCCGACTTCATCGTCACGGCCACTCCGCAGGGAATCGCGAAGTATGCGAGCTTCATGTACAGGATCAAGAGCATCCGGAACCAGCCCAACACCTGGAAGGACGTCTATTTCCCGGAAATCCACGACGAGCCCGGCAGTTAGGCCTGTTCACAGCCCTATGTCATCCGCAACAGTCGAATTTGCCAGGAGCGTCCTATGTTCGACCCCATCAGACCCCCGAACGCCACGCCGCCGGAAGCAAGGAAAGCGACGAGCAGGAATGCCGCGCAGTGGGAAGCCACACCAACGTTGCCCGGGACCCACTATGTGGATACGCGCGTCTATACCGATGCCGGGATATTCGAGGAGGAGATCGAAAAGATCTGGAAGAAGGTGTGGCTCCCCATCTGCCATGAGAGCGAGTTAGCCGAGCCGCTCGATTACCGCACGTCGGCCATCGCCGGCGGCACGCCCATCGTCATCGTGCGCGGGAGCGACCACAGGATCCGGGCTTTTTTCAACATATGCGCCCACCGGGGAAACATGATCGTTCGTTCTCCCGCGGGCAATCTCGGTAAAGCCGAGCCTTCCGGCAATCCGAAACACATGACCTGCATGTACCACGGCTTCCAGTTCGACTATCGAGGCAGGTGCGTGGAGATCCCGAGAGAGAAAGCGGGCTATCAGGATCGCCTGTGCAAGGCCGATCTCGGCTTGCGCGAGATCAAGACCGAAGTCGCTTACGGCGGGATCGTATGGCTCAACCTGGATGACGACTGCGAGCCGTTGGCTGATTTTGTCGCAGGCGCGTTCGATTTCATGAAGCAGGAGCTGGACACCGAGCCCCTGGACATCTTTCACTATCAGAAGTCGATGTTCCGCATCAATTACAAGCAGTGGCATGA
>JBDUCE010000295.1:0-4139 GCA_040003635.1 Betaproteobacteria bacterium | reverse complement strand
CGAACTGCGCTTTGAGATCGGGTTTAGGGGATGCGGCGGCCATGGGTTTCCCTTTGACGTAACGGAGCCGTGCCCGGAAGCTTCCCGGCCGGCTTCTATGCTACTTTAGCGCGAAGCCCGAAACGCATGCAAACGCGTTTCGCCTCCCTGCCCCGTTCAACGCCTTCGTCCGTATTCCATGTCCCGGCGAGAAAAAATATCGGCCGTCGACACTGCCTGGCTGCGCATGGACCGCCCGGGCAATCCCATGATGATCTGCGGCGTGCTGTTGCTGCGCGAGCGGGTGGCGCTCGCGCGGCTCAAGGCGACTATCGCCGAGCGCTTCCTGCGCTTCGAGCGGTTCCTCGATAGTCCGCTGCAGCGGGCCGGCATCGCGTTCTGGCAGCGCGCGCGGGACTTCGACCTCGCGGCACATGTCGTCGCCATCCGGCTTCCTGCGCGAGCGGGCAAACGGGAGCTCGAGGTCCTCGCCAGCCGACTCGCCGGCACGCCACTCGATCCGTCGCGGCCATTGTGGCAATTCCACCTGGTGGAGCGTTATGACGGTGGCAGCGCTGTCATCGTGCGTATCCATCATTGCTATGCCGACGGCATTGCGCTCATTCAGGTGATGTTGTCGATGACCGACGCCGCGGCCGATGGCCCACCGGCGATGCCGCCCCCGAAGGCGCGCCCGTCGATGGGGCGCGAACCGGACTTGTTCGGGTGGCTGCGCCAACCCCTCGGCGATGCGCTCAAGGTGGCGGGCAAAGTCGGCGGCATGGTGATCGAAAAAGGCGTCGCGTTGTGGCAGGACCCTGCCAAGGCGGTGAAGCTGGCGCAGGAAGGCAGTGCGCTCACCCGCGAAATTGCCACCCTCGCGATGATGGGCGAGGATTCACCGACGCGATTCAAGGGAATACCCGGGGGTACCAAGCGCGTCGCGTGGGCCGAGCCGATTCCGCTCGATGAGATCAAGACCGTGGGCAAGGCGCTCGGCGCGTCGGTCAACGATGTCCTGCTGTCGTGCGTAGGCGGCGCCATGGGCCGCTATCTTGCCGCCAAAGGCGATGTGCTCGATCACGTGATGGTGCGTGCGTTGGTGCCGGTCAACCTGCGCCCGCTCGAGAAGGCCTACCGGCTCGGCAACCAATTCGGCCTCGTTTTCCTGGCGCTGCCGATCGGCATTCGCAATCCGATCGAGCGCCTTTATGCCGTGCGTCACAACATGCAGGCATTGAAGGGCTCCTACCAGCCCGTGCTTGCACTCGGCCTGCTGGCGGCGATGGGGGCGGGACCGAAGTTGCTGCAGGATCAGTTGCTGGAAGCCCTCGCGCGCAACGCCACCGCGGTGATGACCAACGTGCCAGGCCCGCAGCAGGCGCTTTATATCGCGGGGGCGCGCATCGACAGCCTGATGTTCTGGGTGCCGCAATCCGGAAACATCGGGATGGGCGCGTCCATCATCTCCTTCAACGGCACCGTCCAGTTCGGGCTCATCACCGACCGCGCGATTTGCCCCGACCCGGACGAAATCGTTTCCGGTTTCGCCAAGGAGTTCGAAACGCTGGTGCTGACGACCCTTCTTTCACCTTGGCCATGGGAGGGCGATCTACCGCCCCAGGTGGCCGAGGAGGCCATCGCAGCGCGCTGAGTTGCGCCAATGACGTCTCGATCGCCATTCGCCTCGCACGCGCACTCTATTTCGCGGGCGCAGAAAATGGATTCCCGCGTGCGCGGGAATGACGGGTCTTATGGCGCGACCGTCGCCCCACGCATCATCGACAAACCTGATCCGTCGCGCCGGTTCCGACAATGGCTTGCCGCGTGCGCGGGAATGACGAGGTGTGTGGTGCGACCGTCGCCGCACGCATCATCGACAAACCTGATCCGTCATCCACGCGAACGCGGGGACCCATTTTGTGTCGTGAAATGCTGCCGCCTGTCCTGTGTCGCCGCCTGTCGCGTCGGGAAGCCGGCGGCGGCGCCTTACTCGAGCTCTGAACGCGCGTGCTCCACATCGAGCCGCTCCATCGCATCGGCCGGCTTGCATTGGGCCGCTTCCGCATACAGTTTCTCGACGTCGCTCAAGCGGGCTTTGCCGAACAGCAGCAGCAGACCGTTGCCGTATTCGATTCGCGCGATCGCGGAATCCGGATGCACCTTCAATGCCGTTTCATAATGCTCGATCGCGGAGTCCTTTTTCGCGCCGTAGGTCATTCCCCCGACCAGCGCCCCCACCTTGTTGATCACTTCGGCCTGGTATGCGCCGTACGCGGTGTGGGCCTCGGCATGTTTTGGCTCCAGCTTGAGTGCAGTGGTGAGTGCTTCCTTGATCCGGCCGCCGAAACCCTGCGTCAATGCCTTCGCGACGGAGATGCCCTGGCTATAGCGCCCCATCGCGAACGCGTGGAGGTAGTGGGCGTTGGCATCTTTGGGCGCCTCTGCGCGACGGCGCTCGGCCCAGCCGGCCGCCTCTTCGAAGAGCGCGAGCTTGGCCTTTTCCGATGGCTCGAGGTACGTCGCGTAGATCGCCTGGGCCTTGATCGCGGCGTTACTCGCAGCCCCGCCGGCCGCGAGTCCCTTTTCGACGGCGCCGCCAAAATCACCGGCATGAAAGAGCCGCCACGCGTCCAGCGCGTCGGCACCTTTCGGCACCGGCTCGCAATCGCCGCGGTGCAGCCGCGCCCATTGCTTTTTCAGAGCGGCCGCATCGAGCGCGTAGCTTTTGGCGGCGTGGGGAAACTTGACCCATTGCTTCGGCATGGTGGCCTCCTCAAAGATAGTCGTGGCTCAGCCGATCGAGCAACGTGCGGGCATCACCCACGAGATACGGCGCGATCAGTACGAGCACGTAGTAAGCGGCGCGACCGAAATCCGGGGACTCCTCTTCGCCGGCCGCCGGCTTTTGCAGGCGATCATAGGCCATCGAATGGGTGGCGATGAGCATGGCATTGCGGCCGAGGGCGGCGAGCTCGTGCTCTTCGGCGCGCATCGATCCGCTGCGCGTCATTCCACGACACATCTCGCGCACGGTGCCCTCGCCCTGGTGCAGGAGCTCGGCGAAGCGGGTGCCGATGCGCCGGTAGCGCGAGGTCAGGTCGACGAGATCCCGATACAGGAACCGATATTCGCGCATGCGCTCGAACAGCAGATGCAACAGCAGCCACAGATCGTCCACCTCCACGGGCCGCCCTTCCGGATCCGCAAACAGCGGCCTTACCCCGTGCTCGAAGGACGCGTACAGCTCGGTGATGATCTCGTCCTTGTTGCGGAAGTGGTAGTAGAGATTGCCGGGGCTGATGTTCATCTCGCCCGCGATATCCGCCGTCGTGATGTGCGGCTCGCCGAAGCGATTGAAAAGAGCCAGGCTTGTTTCGAGGATGCGTTCGCGCGTTCGGCGCGGTCGCTTGCGTTCTGCCATCGCGTGGGCGTCACCAAATTCGTCGAACGCGAGTGTAGGGCTTGTGCGCGATGGATGGCAAACGGCCACGCACCCGCATCGCCCTTGCACCAAGGGCAGGTTACGGCGCCCGCGCGAGCCAGCGCTCGAGCTCGTCCAGGGTATGGCGGAGCTCGCGGGCCGTCTGCCGCACGCTGCCGGTGCGTGCCGGCGAGGTGCGCAGCGGCCGCGGATCGGCGACTGCGTCGGTCACCACCCGTCCGGCGTCGGCAATCCGGTCGTGGCGCAGGCGGATGCCATGACGGGCAAGACTCGGCGCGAGTTGCGCGCCGCGCGCCAGCAGATTGCGGCGGGTCTTGCCGAACGCATCCGCGCACAGGGCTTTGCGCTGCGAATAACTGAAGATGTTGGCGAAGAACATGTCGGCGTCTTCGCGGTCCGGCTCGAACAGCACGATGTCGGAGCGCGGATATTGCCGGTCGTACTTTTCCATGCCTACCTTCATGCGTGAATGAATGATGGCGCGAAAGGTTTGCGAAAGGACCAGCGGCAGCCCGCCCTCGTTCAGCTTTTCCCTGGTCAGCCCGCCGTCCTGATTGCGCTTGCCGGCGTCGAAAGGGACCAGCGGATTCACGCAAAGCAGGAGATCGATGCCCTCATCGAGAGCCACCGAGGCGTGCAGCGTCTTGTTGAGCGCGCCGTCGACGTAGTGCTGGCCGTTGATCGCCGCCGGCGGGAACAAGCCGGGCAAGGCGGA
>JBDUCE010000294.1:0-4139 GCA_040003635.1 Betaproteobacteria bacterium | reverse complement strand
GTGCAGATGTCGCCCATGATCATGAACGTCGCGGTGCCTTTGCTGAAGCATTCGCCGATGTTCGGGCACGAAGCCTCTTCACATACCGTGTGCAGGTTGTTTTCCCGCAGGATCCGCTTGATCTCGTGGAAGCGCGGCGAGCTCGGCGCCCTGGCGCGAATCCAGTCCGGTTTCCTGAGCCGCTCCGCCGGGACGACCTTGATCGCGTACTTGGCGAATACGCGGGCGGTCTTCGATTCGCCCTTGTGCTTCACTCCGGCGGCATTGCTGGCGGGCGCATCGCGAGGCTCCATCAGGTCGCCTCCTCGGTCAGCCGGCGCAGGATGATCGGGGCGAGTGCGCGGCCGGCGCCAGCCACGGTGGGGCCCGCGACGAACTCCGCGAGCTGCGTGAGCGCGAGCCCCGGATACCCGCAGGGGTCGATGTCGTCGAAGGGTCGAAGGTCCATGGCAATGTTGATGCTCAAGCCGTGGTACGTGCAGCCGTTGCGCACCCGCAAGCCCAGCGCCGCAATTTTGGCTTCGCCGCTGCTGCGCCGAACGTAGACCCCTGGCGCCGCTTCCTTGCCGTAGGCCGGAACGCCAACGGAATCAAGCCATTCTATCACTGCGCCTTCGAGCTTCCGGACCAGTGCGCGCACCCCGAGGCCACCACGCCGCAAGTCGAGCATGAGATAGACGATGAGTTGGCCAGGACCGTGGTAGGTGATCTGGCCGCCGCGGTCGACCTTGATCACCGGCACGCCCGGATTGCGCAACAGATGCGCAACGCGCCCGGCGAGCCCCAGCGTGTAGACCGGCGCGTGCTCGGTCAGCCAGATCTCGTCGGGCGTTGCCGCAGTACGCGCGGCGGTGAACGCCTGCATGGCGCGCCACGTCGGCTCGTAGTCGGTGCAACCGAGAGCGCGCACGATCACCTGTCCCGGCGCGTCGATCGCGTCGCACGATGGCGCTGATTCCGTGGTGAGCCGATCCGTTCGCATGCTCAGGGACCGCAGTGGCGGGGGCCGCCCGATGCCGCAGCCTTGGGTGAATGGACCGCTTGCCATGCCTTCGCCGCGAATTCGTGCTCCTCGACCCGAAGTGCGTGCGTACGCTGCCACACCACCCGATCGCGCGCAACGGAGAGCATCCAAGTCTGCTGCTCCAGCGGCACGGACGGAGCGAACGCGATGGGCGACAGCACGGCACAACCCGCGCCGTGCTTCGGGTCGCGCACGGACTCGTACCGAATGGCGCCGACGCCGGCGTCCCGCGCAGTCCGGGCAAAGCGCTGGCACGTCGAGTAATCCTGCGGCTCGGTCCAGTGCAGCCGGTCGCGCGCGAACGGCTTCTCACGCAAGTCGACGGTTTGGGTCGCGATGCGGACCTTGAACACGGTCTGCGGTTTGGTCGGCATTGCATCGAGGGCGGGAGAGTCGCTCAAGTGCCGCCACCGCCAATAACCGAGCTCCGCGCAGGCGGTTCGTATCTCGTCGGCACCGTAGAAGACGCCGGGATCGTTCGGACCGCGAAAGCGCGACCCTCCGGGCGGCGGTGGATACCGGAACGGCGTGAACAGCAGCCAATGCAGCCGTGCGGCCGCCATCGGGACGGGCGGCTTGGTGTCGTCGAGCAGGCGCTCCAGGATGTGCTGCTCCTCGATCGAATCGACCAGCGGCATCGTCGACGCGACATGCTGCGCCTCGACGGCGCGCCACAACGTGCGGCGGGCCGTGGCGGCGCTAGAGGCGACCGCGCGCGTTGTCCAGGTAGTTGACGACACGGACGATCCCCTCGACGGAGCCGATCAGATCGACAGGCCGCGCCATCAGGGCGAGGTTGTCGCTGGTGAGCCAGCGGCGGGCTGTCTCCTCATGGCCCCACAGTACATCGAGCGAGCGGAAAAGCCGGACGAAGAGCCGCGCGAGCTCCCATTCCTTGCTTCGCTCGGGCGCGACCAGGTATTTGCCCGCGAACAATCTGGACGCCGTCGCGACCGAAACGCCGATCACGCCGGCGACCTCGCGCTGAGTGAGACCGAGCAGCCCGGCGGCACGCACGAGGGCCTTGCTCAGCACGACCTCCTCGGCGGCAGGCTCGGAGCTCGGCCTTCGGATTGGACTATGCACGGATCTTTCCTGAGATATTCTATGGTTGCAATGTTTCCATAGAAATTGACGTCCGTCAACGTCTCGGGGTCTGCGACCGACCCGCTCGCGCTGCGCTTCGGAAGCCTTCTCGGAATGGCGAGCCGGTCTGGATACCGCTGGAGGAGGCCTTGATTCTGATGAAGACGGCGCCCCGGCGGTTTGCGATCAGCCGCAGAGTTCACCTCCCTGCGCCGTCGCGCGTGCGCACCGGGCGAGCGTCTTGCCGGAACCGTCGCCCGCGAGCACGACGTCACAGCACCATCGTCACCATCGGATGTGACGAAAGCTCGCGATAGAGCTCATCGAGCTGGTCGCGCGATGCGGCGTTGACGGTGCACGTGAGCGACAGATAATTGCCCGCCGTCGACGCGCGCATCTCGAGGGTGCCCGGATCGAAATCCGGCGCGTGCCTTTGCACCACCGCTACGATCGTCTGGGCGAAGTCGTCCTGCGTGCGTCCCATCACTTTGATGGGAAAAAGGCACGGAAAGACCAGCAGCGACGCGCTGGATGAAGCTTGAAGGTCGGGCATGCGCGGTTCCATGCAACAGGATATGGGGATGGCCGGGCGCTTCCCCAATACCCATCGGGGAAGCGTTCCCCCGGGAAAGAAAGTGCCCGCCGAAGGTTTCGCCAAGCGCCGCCGGCCGAACCTCCCTACGCGTACATGTAGTCGCGCGTCAGGGGGTGGGGCAGCCGGCCGCTGGCATCCGGCTTGCCGCCAAGAAGCTGGAAAAGGTTGAGCCATCCGCGGTCGAACGCGTGCGCCGACCCTGCCAGATAAATTCGCCAGATCCTGAATTTTTCTTCGCCCACTTCCGCCCGCGCCGCATCGGCATGCGCTTCGAGCCGGTCGACCCAATGCCACAGCGTCTTGCCGTAGTGCTCGCGGAGCGGTTCGGCATCCAGGAGCTCGAGCCCGCTCGACGCCATTCCGGCAATCACATTGGAAGCGTGGGTGAGCTCGCCACCGGGGAATACGTATTCCTCCACGAACTCGCCGATGCCGCTGCCCAACGCGCGCGCGCCGAGCCAGTTGTGGGTGATGCCGTGATTCAGGACCAGGCCACCAGGCTTCAGCACGCGGGCTATCTTGCCAAAGTAACGCGGGAAGCGCGCGACGCCCACATGCTCGAACATGCCCACGCTCGCCACTTTGTCGTACGCCGGGGTATCCGGCAGGTCGAGGTAATCGAGCAATTCCACTTCGACCCGCCCGCCAACGCCGCGGGCGGCAATTTCGTGCTGCACGTGCTCGAACTGATTGCGCGAGAGCGTGATGCCCTTGGCCTTCACGCCGTAGCGTTCCGACGCCCAGAAAATGAGCCCGCCCCAGCCGCAACCGATGTCGAGGAAGCTCTCCCCTTCGTGCAACTGCAGCTTGCGGCAGATGTGATCGAGCTTCTGGGTCTGCGCGGCATCGAGCGAATCCGATTCGCTGCGGAAGTAGGCGCACGAATACACCATCCGCGCATCGAGCCACAGCCGGTAGAACGCATTGGAAACGTCGTAGTGATACTGGATGTTCTTGCGGTTGTTGCGCCGTGGATGGACGAGTTGCCGCCAGCGGGCCCTCATGGCCTCGTGGCCGTGGGCGATGTCGCCGACCATCGTCTCGGCAATGCCGAGGATGCGCCGGGCGCTGCCGGAAAAATCGATCTCGCCGTGGACGTAGGCGCGCGCCAGGCTGCCCATGGCGGGCGACGCCAGGGCCTTGAGCCCGCGCCAGCTCCGCGCAATGACCTCGATTTCGGGGGAAGCGGATAGCGGCACCCTGCCGCCATCGGGGAGCACCAGCGCTACGGGCAGATCTCGCCCGCCGTAGCGGCTTGCGATCATCTTCTGCAGTGGCTCGTCCATGGTGACCCGCCGGAAGGAAAATGACCGAGCTCGCCAAAGCAACTCATGTGCGAGCACCTGGCCGGAACAGGAAGTCTAGCAAATTGCAAAGCGCCGGAGTATCCGCCCCCGTCCTACAGGACATGACCCTCGCCATGTCCCTCGCCAT
>JBDUCE010000015.1:0-14038 GCA_040003635.1 Betaproteobacteria bacterium | reverse complement strand
CCATTCCATTCCCGCCGATTGCCACGGGTTCAGCGCCGGCCTTGCAGGAGGTGATCCCGGAACTGCTCGCGCAGCTTGTTCTTTTGCATCTTGCCGGTGGCGCCCAGGGGAATGGCATCGACGAACACGACATCGTCGGGAATTTGCCATTTCGTGACGCTGCCTTCGAAGAACCGCAGCATCTCGACACCCTCGATGTCCATTCCGGGTTTGCGCACCAGCACCAGCAGCGGGCGCTCATCCCATTTCAGGTGCCTGACGCCGATGCAGGCCGCCATCGCCACCGCCGGGTGCGACATCGCGAGATTTTCGATGTCGATGGAGCTGATCCATTCGCCTCCGGACTTGATCACGTCTTTGCTGCGGTCGGTGATTTGCATATAGCCGTCGGCATCGATCGTCGCCACGTCGCCGGTGGGAAACCACGACACGCCGTCAGTGTCGGTCTCCAGCGGATTCTCGCCGCCGGCGTGGAAGTACTCGCGCATCACCCAGGGTCCCCGCACCCAAAGATCGCCGAATGCGACCCCGTCCCACGGCAGCTCGTTGCCGTCCGGCCCGACGATCTTCATGTCGACGCCGAAAATCGCGCGGCCTTGCTTGCCCCGGACGCGATACCGTGCTTCTTCGCTGACGTCGCCATGGCTTGCGCGCAATGCGCAGACCGTGCCGAGGGGGCTCATTTCGGTCATGCCCCAGGCGTGAATGGCGGTGACGTCGTGACGCTCTGCAAAAGCGCGCAGCATCGCCGGCGGCAGGGCGGCGCCGCCGATCACGGTTCGCCGCATGGTCGAGAAGTGAAGGTCGTTTTCCTCCATGTAGTTGAGGAGTCCCTGCCAGACGGTAGGCACGCCGGCGGACGCCGTCACCTTTTCGGCCTCGATCAAATCGTGAAGCGACTTCCCGTCGAGCGCCGAACCGGGAAACACCAGCTTGGCCCCCACCATCGCGGCGACATAGGGAATGCCCCAGGCGTTGACGTGAAACATCGGGACGACCGGAAGTATCACGTCGCGGGCAGAGAATCCCAGCGCATCCGGGAGCGCCGCCCCGAAGGTATGCAGGATGGTCGAACGGTGGCTATAGACGACGCCTTTCGGATTGCCGGTGGTGCCTGACGTGTAGCACATCGAGGACGCCAGGTTCTCGTCGAGTACCGGCCAGACGTAAAGGTCGGGGTGTCCGGCCAGCAGATCTTCGTAGCACAAGAGGCCGGTGATAGCGGTGGCGGCAGGCATGTGCGCGCGATCGGTCATTGCCACAAAGGCCTTTACCGCTTTGCATGACGGCGCAATCTTCTCGATGATCGGCAGGAATGTAAGATCGAAAAACACCACGCTGTCCTGCGCATCGCCCACGATCCATGAAATCTGGTCCGGAGCGAGGCGCGGATTGATGGTATGCAGCACCGCGCCCTTGCCGGCGACCGCATAGTAAAGCTCCATGTGGCGGTACCCGTTCCACGCGAGGGTCGCCACACGGTCCGAAGTCCCTACGCCAAGGGCATCAAGCGCGTGCGCAAGCCGTTGCGCCCGCCGGTGAAGCTCGCGATAAGTGCAGCGGTGGATGTCACCTTCGACGCGGCGCGAGACGATTTCCACGTCCCCATGATGCCGCGCCGCATGAACGATCAACGAAGAGATCAACAGCGGAACATCCTGCATGAGTCCCAGCATCGCGCTCTCCATCAGAGCGCCGGTGGTGCGCGAGCATGGGCTTCGCGATCACCGGCGGTTGCACTTCTCAGCGCGGCAGTTTGGCCGCAAGGACCTCGGCTTTTTCGATGACGGGTGGGTGCGCAAACAGCTCGGGTGCCTTGGCCATCAGCGCCGCGGCGACCTTGCCGGTGAGATGGGCGTTGCGGCCGGCCTCGTCGGGAAATACATCGAAGATCCCGAAGGTACTCGGCCCCAAACGGATGCCGAACCACGCGGTGGTAGCTGGTTCTGCCTCCACCAGCGACAAGCCTCCGCGCAGGAATTCCGCGACCTCCGCTTCCTTGCCCGGCTTGGCCTCCAGACGAACGAACAAACCTGTGGTAACCATCAAATACCTCCTTCAGTCGTTTAGCAGGGCCTGTTCACCCTAAATCAGGACCGCGATTTCGAGACGCGAACACCACCATCGCAGCGCTCTCGTCGCAACCACCGTGACCGCACTTCAGTGCACGCCCGCTACTGCACTGGTTACAAAAAATCCGATGGCGGCCGACGCAGCCGTGACGACGGCACCCCAGACGAGATCCAGGAGCGCAATCGACCAAGTCCAGTCCTTCAATGTCGCCATATTGGTAAGGTCGTAGGTGGCGTAAGCGAAGAACCCGAAGAGAGCGCCGGTGGTCAGGGCACGATGCCAATCGTCGCGATCGAGTGCCGGCAACAACGCGAAAACCAGCACCCCGGCGACATAAGTCAGGTAAAACGCCGCCGCGGCCAGCCAGTTCGGCGAATCAAGGAGCAGGGTTCCGACCTGCGACCGGTAATACCCCTTGGCGACGAAACCCAGCCAGACGTAGTCGATGGCGCAGAAAGCCACGAGGGTTGCCAGATAGGCGACAGCGATGCGGGTCATGATGCTTCGAGCCAATGGGCGGACCCTTCATTGTGCCTTAAGTATTGCCCGTTAGCCTAAGCGAAAACCGGACGCGCATTGGGCGCGCCCCGGTGTGCAGGCGCACGCATGAACGACTTCCGGAAATCCGCGGCGATTATCGGGACGCGAACGGCTACGCTCGATAATTGCGCCGCCGGGCCAATACGCCTACATTTCATTCCACGCATGGGGCACGGGGATTCGTACCAATGAAGCTTTTCCTGGCGGGTCTGGTGGTGCTGGTGATTGTCCTGATATGGACGACCGATGCGATCACGCTCGAGGGTGAGCGCACCATCTACACCCTGCAGTGCAACAACGGTGAATGGAAAGACGGGAAATGCACCGGCACGGTGACAGCAGGCGATCGCTATCGGTTCAGGGCGCTCAAGACCAAGCGCGAAGTCCTCTTCTGGACCGTCGGGGCGAGCACGCCCTCCGACAAGTACACCGGATGCACCGTCAGGAACCGGGATCACTGGTCCTGCACGACGTTCCCCACCGAAAAGTCCGTGCCGCCCTACGAAATGGCCGGTGGCCGATTGCGATCGCCCGGCAATTCGGCAGCGCTACCGCTCCACATGGCGCGCAAATGGCGATGGTGGCTGCTGCACATGGGCCTGCCGGCCAGCGGTTCGGCAACCGGTTGACCCGCACACGCTCTTCGCCGTCCCCCCTCGCGGGGCGCCCGTGCTGAGCTACCGCCATGGCTTTCACTCCGGCAATCACGCCGATGTCCTGAAACACATGGTGTTGACGGAGTTGTTGCACCTCCTCACGCGCAAGGAGACGCCGCTGCTGTTCGTGGATACCCACGCCGGCGCCGGCAGCTATTCGCTGGAAGAGGGCTTCGCCACCCGGAACGCGGAATTTTCCAACGGCATCGGCAAGCTGTGGCAGCGCAACGATCTTCCACCACCGCTCGCCGCGTACGTGGCACAGGTCAGGGCCATCAACCCGGACGGTGTCCTGCGGCTCTATCCGGGTTCGCCGCAATTCGCGTGCGCAATGCTGCGCCCCCAGGATCGCCTGCGTCTGTATGAGCTGCACAGCACCGAGAGCGCAGTGTTGAAGCAGTATTTCGCGCACGCCGGACGGCGCGTGAGCGTTGCCGCCGAAGACGGACTGGCCGGGTTGCGAGCCGTTCTTCCGCCACCATCGCGGCGGGCGCTGGTGCTGATCGACCCCTCTTACGAAATGACGACCGATTACCGCGCGGTCGTCGCGGCAATGCGCGAGGGCTTGCACCGGTTTGCGACCGGCACCTATGCGGTATGGTATCCATTGCTCTCACGACGCGAAGCGATACAGCTTCCGGCGCAGCTCGAGCGTCTTGCCGGCAGTGATTGGCTGCACACCGCACTGCAGGTCAAGGCTCCCGCCGTCGATGGCTTCGGGCTGCACGGCAGCGGCATGTTCATCTTCAATCCGCCCTGGAAATTTGCGGCAGCGATGCAGGCGGCATTGCCGGTGCTCACCCAGGCGCTGGCCCAGGACGAGCACGCCCGCTTCGATCTCAACTTCCGCGAGAGCTGATGCCATCGGAAGCTGCCGCAGTACGTGATCTCGGTTCGGAACGCGGTACACTGGCTGCCGCGGGGGCACGAGTGGACTCCCCGCCGAAGTGAAAGACGGCCTTCTTCCGTCCAAGTCTCACTCTCGATGACGGGCTTTCGCCCATCGAGGGGCTGCCTTGGAACCGGTTTCATCCCTGTTGCACCTGTCCTCGACTGTCGGCAAACGACGCTACTGGCTGCTGCCGGGAGGTGTCGATCCCTCGGCGCGAGTCCTCCTTGCGGGACGCGCGGTCCGGGCATTCGTGGATGGTTATGTCGCAGTGCTGCTTCCGGCCTACCTCCTCGCGCTCGGTCTCGCGCCGCTCGACGTCGGGCTCCTCAGCACGGCGACACTCGCCGGATCGGCGCTCGCCACCTTTGCGGTGGGCGCCATCGGCCATCGCTGGGCGCATCGGCGGCTTTTGCGCGGTGCCGCGCTGGCCATGGCCGCGACCGGCTTCGCTTTCGCCGCCGCTTCCGGCTTCTGGCCGCTCGCACTCATAGCGTTCGTCGGCACGCTCAATCCCAGCTCGGGCGACGTCAGCGTTTTCGCACCGCTGGAGCAGGCGCGCCTGGCAGAGCATGCCGATGGCGGCGGTCGCGCTGCGCTATTCGCCCGCTACAGCGTAACAGGCGTCCTCTTTGCGGCCGTCGGCGCGCTTGCGGCCGGCGTGCCGGCCTGGATTGCCGCGCACACCGGTTACTCGCTGCTGGCCGCGTTGCGGACGATGTTCGCGCTCTACGGTATCGCGGGTATTGCGGTGTGGATGCTCTACCGCGCACTCCCCGATCCGCCCCG
This sequence comes from Betaproteobacteria bacterium, assembly GCA_040003635.1. Taxonomy (GTDB): domain Bacteria; phylum Pseudomonadota; class Gammaproteobacteria; order Burkholderiales; family Casimicrobiaceae; genus CAIWHR01. Next base: position 9,091 of record JBDUCE010000015.1, on the reverse strand, counting down.
GACGCCCGAGGCGCAACCGGGGCCGCTGGTCGCGTCCCGAGCCATCGTTATCAGGCTTGCGGCAATCTTCTGCATCGATTCCTTTGCCGGAGGGTTGGTCGTCAATTCGCTGCTCGCCCTGTGGTTGTTCCAGCGCTTTGGCGTTTCGCTTTCCGGCGCCGGGCTCTTCTTCTTTTGCGCCGGGATGCTGAGTGCGGCGTCGCAACTGGCAGCGCCCGTTGTCGCCCAGCGGATCGGCCTCCTCAACACGATGGTGTTCACGCACATTCCCTCGAGCATTTTCCTGATCCTGGCGGCGCTTGCCGGGCGCGTCGAGGTGGCCATCGGACTGCTTCTCCTGCGCAGCGCGTTATCGCAGATGGACGTTCCCACGCGCACGGCCTTCGTCATGACCGTGGTTACGCCCTCCGAGCGAAGCGCCGCCGCGAGTTTCACCGCCGTGCCGCGCAGCCTTGCGTCGGCACTGAGTCCATCGCTTGGCGGCGCGCTTTTCGCCGCCGGTGCGTTGAGCGCGCCGCTTCTCGCCTGCGGGGTTCTGAAGATCGCCTACGACCTGACGTTGCTGTACACGTTCAGGAAATACCGCGATCCCGTCGAATGATCGTGCCGGCGCGCGCCCGGACGGAAGAAACGCACGACGACGACGACGTCGCCGCCAAACGTCATCCCTCCCGCGATGATCAATGGCGGGTGGCCGCCTGGCGCTGCGCGAGATCGATATCCAGGTATTTCCAATAGGTGGCAAATATGGGTGCGCTGAAGCCGTGTACCCACGGTTGCACGAAATTGCTCTCCAGCCGGAAGACGGCCGGCAGCAGCGGCGTATACGTGCGTGCCAGCTCCGACATCACGCCGGCAGCCCTGATGCGTTGCGCCTCGGTCTTGCTGTGAAGGAACTGTTCCGCGGCGCGATCGTACTCGGCCAGCTTGAATTGGCTGATATTGAATTGTTGCGTTTGCTTGCTGTAGAGCTGCATCAACTCCGGATAGCCGGACGGCGAGCCGCCGAAGCCGCCGAAGTAAATCTGGAACTGCCCGTGTTCCAATTCCTTGATGGCGTCCTGGAACGGGGTCACGTGGAACTCGAATCGCAGTCCGACCGCGTCCATGTTTCGCTTCCACAAGGTTTCGATCTCGCGTGACAGCGCCCCCGAGCGCAGTGTCATGGTCAGCACCAGCGGCTTGCCGTCGGGCGCGAGACGATAGCCATCGGCGCCTCTTTTTGCGTAACCGAAACGATCGAGCAGCGCCTTCGCCGCGAGAGGATCATAGCGTGGCGTGAACGCCCGATGCGGGTCGTGGCCGGCGAGTCCCGGGGGCACGATCTGGTTGGCGGGCAACGCCTGTCCCGCATAGACGATGCCGACCAGGGTTTCGATGTCGTGCGCAAGCGCCATGGCGCGCCGCAAGGCAATGCGATCAAAGGTCATGCCGCCGATGACCGGGTCCGCCACGTTGAAGTAGAACGCGAACAGGTATGCTTCCGCAAACACATGGTGCGTCACGCCGCGCGCCGCGTATTCGGGCTTGAGCTTGCCATCCTTCAGCAACCGGGCGGCAACCTCGCCGCGCAGCACGATGTAGTCGAGGCCACCCCGTTCGAATTGCAGCAGGCGCGGGACGTCCTCGTCGATGATGCTGATCTCGACCCCGCCGATCAAAGGCAGCCGCTTGCCCTGCATGCTCCTGACCAGTGCCGCGCGGGCGCGATCGCTGCTCGCCGGAAAGCCAACCTGCCGATATGCGGGATTGGCGTCGAGCACGATGCGCGAGCCCCGCTTCCACTCCCGTAACCGAAACGGACCGGTGCCCACCACGCGTGCTCCGATGCCGGTCCCTGCCGCCTCGACCACTTCGCGCGCCGCCGCGCCGACAAGGCCGAGCATGTCCTGGATGACCGGGTAATTGGCATCGGTGAGCTGCAACTGCAAGGTGTAGCGATCGAGTGCGCGCAGTCCCTCGATGGGTCGATCGAAATCGAATTTTCCGCTCTCGCGCGCCGCATCGATGACACTGCGCGCACCCTTGATAAGCGGGGCGATGAGAGGAGCACCACCGCGGCGTCCGTTCGGGTCCAGCCACCGTTTATAGGAATAGACGTAATCCTGCGCAGTCAACTCGCGTGGCTTGCCGTTGAAGGCCGCGTCATCGGTAAAATAAATTCCGGGTCTGACACGCATCGTCCAGGTGAGGCCATCGTCGGCGACTGCCACCGGACCGGCCGCCGTGAGCGGCGTCGGCCGCGGCGGTGACGCCAGGTAATCCCACTCGTACAGCGGCTCGAAGATCGCCACGATCACCTCGTACGAGGGATTGTCGGCGTATTGCTGTGGGTCGAGCGTCTCGATGTCGGGCGACGCCACGCGCAATATCCTGGCCGGGTCGGCGGCTCCCGCGGCGCAGGCAAAGACCAGCGCTGCGATGGCGGCGAGCCCATGACCGGGTCGCCTGAACCCATGGCTCATCGGATCGCGGTAACGCATTGGGCAGTCCTTAGACCCCCGGCTGCTCGGCATTGGGAAAGAATGCCTGCTCGCCGTTGACGCGGTAGCTTGCGATGGCTTGCTGGCCTTCGCTCGAGACCAGCCAGTCGATGAAGCGCTGTCCCATTTCCTTTTTCACGGCCGGGTGCGTGGCGGGGTTGACCAGCATGACCCCATATTGGTTGAACAACCGCCGGTCGCCCTGGACCAGGATCGCGAGATCGCCGCGGTTGCGGAAGGCGAGCCAGGTGCCGCGGTCGGTGAGGATGTACGCATTCATCGAGCTTGCGGTGTTGAGCGCCGGGCCCATGCCCTGCCCGGTGTCACGGTACCAGACCCCCTTTGCCGCGCCAATGTCGATGCTCGCGCTTTTCCAGAGATCGAGCTCGGCGAGGTGGGTGCCGCTGCGATCACCGCGCGAAACGAAGGGTAGTTGCGCCACCCGGATTTTCTGCAACGCAGCGACGATGTCCTTGCCGCCCGCGATGTGCGCAGGATCCGCCTTCGGGCCTACCAGCACGAAGTCGTTGTACATCACCGGGTAGCGTTTCACGCCGTGACCTTCCGCCAGAAATTTCTCCTCGGCGGATTTGGCATGCACGAAGACAACGTCGGCGTCGCCCCGGCGCGCAAGATCAAGCGCCTGCCCGGTGCCAAGCGCTACGACGCGTACCTGCACGCCGGTCATTTTTTCGAACGGCGGCAGCAAATGGGCGAACAGCCCCGACTGCTCGGTCGACGTCGTGGACGCAACGGTAATGAACGCGTCGGCCCCCCAGGCCGCTCCCAAGGGCAGCATCAACGCCCATGCAAGACCCATCCAGCGCCAGCTCACCATGGCAACTCGCCTCTCAAAAATTGAACGGCCTCGATGGACGCCGGACGCGCAAAAAAACTATCGGTGGGCGCGCGTTCGACGAGCCGTCCCTGATGCAGGAACAGAATCTCGTCGCCCAGCCGGCGCGCCTGTCCCAGATTGTGGGTCACCATCACGATCTTGGTTCCGGCCGCATGCATGGCACCGATGATGCGCTCGATTTCCTGCGTCGCTCCAGGGTCGAGGTTTGCCGTCGGCTCATCCATGAACAGCACCTCGGGGCGCAGCGTCCACGCGCGGGCCAGTGCCAGCCGCTGTTGCTCGCCGCCGGAGAGCACCCGCGCCGGATGCCCCGAGAGACTGGCCAGACCGACGAGCTCGAGCGCTTCGTGCGCGCGGGCAGCGCGCTCGCGCGACGGGTATCCGGCGACCTCCAGTGCGTACGCGACATTGGCGAACGCGGAGCGGCGCAGCATCACCGGCCGCTGGAATACCATCGCCTGCCGCCGCGGCGCATTCCGAACCTCCGGAGCGCTCCACCGGACCACCCCCGCGGTGGGCTGAAGAAGGCCGTGGCACAGCCGCAGGAGAACACTTTTGCCGGCGCCGTTGGGACCGACGATGACCGTGCGCGGACCGGCAACGATCCGCGCTGAAATGCCGTCAATGATGGCGCGGCTGCCGCGCTGGAAGAAGATCGCCTCCAGGGACAGCGGCAGAATCGACGCGGCAGGAGTTGTTCCCGCGTTCATCCGTAGCGGCGCTGCGCCGTTTCCTTGATCGCGTAGGCGCCGGCGTTGAGCGCGAGGACGATGACAATCAGGATCAGCCCCAGCGCCAGCGCCAACGGCAGGTCGCCCTTGCTGGTTTCGAGCGCGATGGCGGTGGTCATCACGCGGGTGACGCCGTCGATGTTGCCGCCGACGATCATCACTGCCCCCACCTCGGCCGCGGCCCGGCCGAACCCCGCCAGGACCACCGTGAACAGCGAGTGACGCAGGTCCCACAGCAGTGTGGCCACGAGTCGCGCCCGCGTCGCCCCGAGCGATTGCAACTGCTCGCGATACTCTTCCCACCCATCGGCCACGATCTGACGCGCGAGTGCGGTGACAATCGGCGCGATCAGGATGACTTGCGCGATCACCATCGCCGCCGGCGTGAACAGTATCCCGAATGCACCGAGCGGCCCCGCCCGCGACAACAGCAGATAGACGAGCAGCCCGACTACCACGGGGGGCAGGCCCATCAGCGCGTTCAGAATCACGATGACGGCGCGCCGCCCGCGAAACGGCGTGACCGCGATCAGCGCCCCCAGCGGCAGGCCGATCGCGCTCGCAATCAGTGCGGCCGATAGGCTGACACGCAAGCTCAGGCCCACGATCTGCACCAGCCGCGGATCGGCGGCCACGACCATGAAGACCGCCTGCAGCGCTGCGTCGCCGAGCGCGTTCAAAGGGCGTAGAATGGAAAATAATATGCAAGATACTTCATATGGCGATGTCGGATTCCGTCGCAAATCGGGCCGCAGCGCCATTCTAGCGCTCGCCTCAGGGCCGACCAATATGCAAAACTTTTCCTGATGCGCCTGTCCCCGGCACTGGGCTGGACCTTGGGTGATCCACCCGTTCCTGTCGATCCCCGGCTGCTGCCGCTCCTGATCGCCGTGGCCGATCGCGGTTCGCTGGCGGCGGCCGTGTTGCATTGCAGACTGTCCTATCGCGGCGGATGGGGACTGCTGCGGGCCTACGAGCGCACCCTGGGCGCGGCACTGGTCGCGATGCAGCGCGGACGCGGCGCGAGCTTGACGCCCCTCGGAGCCCAATGGGTCGAACGCGAGCGGCTCGCACGCGAGCGCCTGCGGCCGGTCTTTTCAACACTTGCCGCCGACCTCGGCGCGGCGCGCACGACCAAACCAGTGCCACGTCTGCGGTTGCGCATTGCCGCGAGCCATGACTTTGCCTTGGCCGCCCTGCGCGAGCGACTCGCACCTCAGGTCGGACTCGAGCTGGACGTCTCGTTCATGGGCAGCCTGCATGCGCTCGAAGAGTTTGCCGCGGGGGCCGTGGCGATGGCCGGCTTTCATGTGCCGCTTCGGCGCGCGACCCGCGGCGCGGGCGTAGCGCCGGCGTACGATGTGGCGCCGTTCGCGCAGCGATTGCGGGTGCGACGTGATCGCCTGGTTCGCCTGGTCGAGCGCGAGCAGGGATTGATACTGCCGCGCGGCAATCCGGCGCGGGTGCGAAGCTTTCGCGATATCGCGGCGCGCCGCCTCAAGTTCCTGAATCGCCAGCGCGGATCCGGCACCCGGCTGCTCGTCGACTCGATGCTCGCGGAAGAAGCGGTGTCGGCCGCCGGCATCGCCGGCTATGAAAGCGAAGAGTTCACCCATGCGGCGGTAGCGGCTACCGTCGCGTCCGGTGGCGCCGATGCCGGATTCGGATTGCGCGCAGCAGCCGACGAATATGGCCTCGCGTTTGTGCCTCTGATGCGCGAAGCCTACTTTCTTGCGGTGCGCTCGTCGACGCTGCAACATCGTGCGCCGCGCGCGCTGATCGCGTTACTGCAATCGGCGGCCTTCGGGGCGTGCGTGCAGGCGCTGCCGGGCTATGGTGCGGCGGCCCCGGGCACGGTCGTCACCATCGACGCCTTGCAGGAGCGGGCGCGCCGCTAACCCGCCGGGTGCCCGCCGGGATCGAAGTGCACACCCACCGCTGACCGAGGCCACGAGGGGGAAAGACGGCGGTGAACCATGCCATCCGGTTGCGGTATAACCCGGGGATGAAAATTTTTCGCCCATTGCTCGCCGTGGCTGCCCTGGTCTTCACCGGTGCAGCGGCTTCGGCACCCACCGCCGCAGTGACGGCCGTCGAGTTCTACAACGCTGCGCTCGATCACTACTTTGTGAGTCCGCTTGGGCCCGACCTCGATGCGCTCGACTCGGGACGCATTGCGGGATGGGTCCGCACCGGGCAATCGATCCGGGTTTTCCCCAGCCAGTTGGCCGGCGGTCCCGGTGCAAGTCCCGTCTGCCGGTTCTACATTCCGCCGCAGCATGGCGATTCGCATTTCTTTTCCGCGTCTCCCGTCGAGTGCGCGGCCGTCGCGCAAGCGATCGGCATCGATCCCAATTACAGCGGCTACATTCTCGAGACACCGAATGCCTTCTATGTCGCGCTGCCGGACCCGGTAAGCGGTAGTTGTCCGGCCGGCACCGCGCCTGTCTACCGGCTGTGGAACCAGCGCGCGGATTCCAACCATCGCTACACCACCGATCCGGCCATCAAGGCACAAATGATCGCAAGAGGCTACCTCGCCGAAGGCAACGGGCCGAATGCGGTTGCGATCTGCGCCGTCGGTTCCACCGACAATGCCGTGGTCGGGGTAAGCCGACCCTCGCCGTTCGCGCCAGGGTGCGACGGCGTTCCGGCAACCGCGGTTCTCTACACCAATGCCGAAGTGGAGCCGCGGGTTGCGGTCGACCCGCTCGATGGCAATCACCTGATCGGGGTATGGCAGCAGGATCGCTGGTCCGATGGTGGCGCGCGCGGATTGCTTACCGGGATTTCGCGGGACGCGGGACGCACGTGGGTGACTCGCTCCGCGGCGTTCTCGCGCTGCACCGGCGGTTCGTCTGCCAACGGCGCCGACTACCCCCGGACCACCGATCCCTGGATCGCGATTGCACCGGACGGCACCGCACATCAGATCGCAGTCTCGTTCTCCGGCCCGACCTTCGGCGCGAGCTCAGCGAACGCCGTGCTGGTGAGCCGGTCGACCGACGGCGGGCTCACCTGGGGCGCCCCCACCACGCTCATCCGCGACACCCGTACGGCCTTCAACGACAAGGAAAGCATCACCGCCGACCCTGCCGACGCGCGACTCGTTTACGCCGTGTGGGACCGCGTGGTGCAGGCGGCCGGTGGTCCGACCTGGTTTAGCCGCACCACCGATGGCGGCGTGACCTGGGAGCCCGCGCGGGCGATATTCGATCCGGGCGGGAACAGCCAGACGCTCAACAACCAGATTGTCGTCCTGCCGGACGGCATGCTGGTCAATTTCTTCACTCAACTGGTATCCGATGGCGGCGGGCACGTTGCCGCCACGCTGGTGGCCATTCGCTCCGCCGATCAGGGTATCAACTGGTCGGCACCCATCACCATCGAGTCTTCGTCGGCAGTGGGCGTTGCCGACCCCGAGAGCGGAGCTCCGGTGCGCGACGCCGCCAATATCGGATCCGTCGCGGTCGGGCGCAACGGCGCGCTCGCGCTCACGTGGCAGGATTCGCGCTTTTCCGGAGGGGCGCGCGACGCGATTGCGTTTGCGCGCTCGCTCGATGGTGGACTCACCTGGTCGCCGGCGGTGCGCATCAATGCCGTTCCCGGTGTGCCGGCGTTCATCCCCACCGTCCAGATCCGTGACGACGGCACTTACGGTGTCAGCTATTACGATGTGCGCAACAACACCACCGATTCCGCGACGCTTCCCACCGACTACTGGCTGACCCAATCGACCGATGGCGTCACCTGGCAGGAGACGCACGTGTCAGGGCCATTCGACCTGGCGCTGGCGCCCAATGCGATGGGTTTTTTTCTTGGCGACTACCAGTCCCTGACCAGCATCGGCACGCGCTTCATTCCCTTTTTTGCGCAGACCAACGCCGATTTCGCCAATCGCACCGATATCTTCGTAGCGTTTCCGGGCGGGAGCGCGACGATGGATGACGCCAGGCGGACCGCGGGCACTATCGTTACCAAGGCAGGCCCCGCACCCATACCAATCCTGACCCCGGCGCTGCAGGAACGTCTGGACCAGGCGGCGAAACGCACCTTGGCACGGCGCTGGAAGGGGCCGCTGCCGGCCAACGCTGCCACGGCGGTCGGCAACTCCGACCGGACGCGTTAGCAGGTTGTCACCGAGCGCTGCTGATGCACCACGGCTTTGCCTTCGCCGCGTGCCGTCCATGAGACCTGCCGGCTACCGATGCCGTGGGTCGAGTGCGTCCCTCAGTCCATCGCCCAACAGATTGAACGAAAGCACGAGCAGGAAGATCGACAATCCCGGCCACACGGCCATCCACGGCGCATTGTCGACATAATTCTTGGCGGTATTGAGCATGCTGCCCCAGCTCGGCGCCGGTGGCTGCTGGCCGAGGCCGAGGAACGAGAGGCTCGCTTCGGCGATCACCGCCGCGGCGAGCGCGAGCGTGGCCTGCACGATCAGCGGCGGCACGATGTTGGGCAGGATGTGCCGCAGTGCGATGCGAAGATGCGGGTTGCCCAGCGCGCGCGCCGCCTCGATGTAATCCTCGACCTTGACCGCCAGCACCTGGCCGCGGGTGAGTCGTATGAAAATGGGCGTGGCGGAGATGCCGATGGCGATCATGGCATTGGTGAGACTCGGCCCGAGGAACGCCGCCAGTGCAATCGCGAGAATCAGGAACGGACATGCCAGCATCGCATCGGTAACGCGCGAAATGAGCATGTCGGTCATGCGTCCCGCGTATCCGGCCAAAAGGCCCAGCGGCACGCCGATCGAAAGCGATATGAACACCGACACCATTCCCGCCAGCATCGAGGCACGCGCGCCCCAGATCACCCGCGAAAATACATCGCGCCCGATCTCGTCGGTGCCCAGCCAATGGGCCGCACTCGGTGCCTTGCGAATCGCGCTCCAGCTCGTGGCAAGCGGGTCCTGCGGCGATACGAAGGGCGCAAGCAAGGCGACCGTTGCGAACAGCACGACCACCACCAGCCCCGCCATCGCGCTCTTGCGCCGCGCGAGACGACGCAGC
>JBDUCE010000293.1:0-4141 GCA_040003635.1 Betaproteobacteria bacterium | reverse complement strand
TGGAAAACGACTATCGGGTCGTCGGCGATTTGACCCAGCGACCGGTTCTCCCACGAACGCATGCGTTATTTCTTCTTGGCGTCCGCTGCGTCGAGATTCAGCACAAACGTGACCATCGTCTTGAGATCGGGGTCGCTGACTTGCGGGTTGGGGGGCATCGGCACCTGACCCCACACGCCGGCACCACCTTTCTTGACCTTTTCCATCAATTTGGTGGGCGCCGAGCTGTCGCCGCGGTACTTCGCCGCTACTTCCTTGTAGCTGGGACCGACGACCTTCTTGTCGATCGAATGGCACGCCGTGCAGCCGTTCTTCTTGAGCAGATCTTCTCCCGATTGCGCGGAAGCCCCGGCGGCGAACGCGAGGCCCGCGATAGCGAGCGCGATTGAAGCGGTTTTCATTGGATCTCCGTTGGCGATGAACCTGAACCCGGCGGAATGGTACCGGAAAGACGCGGCGGCCCGCCAGCGGCGGGTGCGCTACGTATAACGTGTCCGTGCCGACGACGTTGACGGCAAGAAACGGCGCCGTTCGATCGGGGTGAGCCTTGCCTGCCACCGCGCAGAACCGCGCGGCTCCCTCATTCCCCGGCCAGCAACGCCACGACTGCTGCGAGCGACGCCACCGGAGGCAGGCAATGGGTTCCCCGGCATACAGCCGCCACTGCCGTTCCCGGGGTAGGCGCCGCAGCCCGTAGCAACTCCGGGGGAAGCGCGATTCCGGCGACGTTGAAGACCATTACCGCCGGGCGGAAGCTTTTTTCGAGGGTGCGCTGCCACGAATCGCACTCTTCCACGTCGCCGGAGAGCAGGATCGTGCCCGGCGGACGCTCGAGGTCTTCGAGCGCGCCGAGCAACGTGGCGTAGCCTCCCGGCGATTGCCGCATCGAACCCGCAAACGCCCGTACGGTACGCCCGGCGGCATCGATGTAGCGCGATTCCCCTGCCAGATGACCGAGCGCAATCAGCGCGCGCGCGGCGATGCCGTTGCCGGAGGGCGTGGCGTTGTCCGGCCCCGGCTTCTGGCGCTGCAATAACGCCTCATGGTCGTGACTCGTGAACCAGAACCCGCCCTTTGCGGAATCCTCGAACTGCGCGAGGAGCACGTCGGCCACCTGGCGCGCCCAGTGATAGTCCTGGATTCGAAATCGCGTCTGCATCAGCTCGAGAAGAGCTAAAAGCAGGAACGCGTAATCATCGAGGTACGCATTGAGGTGGGCCCGCTCGCCCTGGCGCGTGGCAAGCAGCCGTCCATCGCTCCAGGCCGTGCGGCGCAGCGCATCCGTCGCCGTGACCGCGAGATCGGCCCAGTGCGGCTCGTCGAGCGCGCGTGCGGCGCGGGCCAGCCCGGCGATCATGAGCGCATTCCACGAAGTCAATATCTTGTTGTCGAGAGATGGCCGGATGCGCTTGGATCGGGCCGCAAATAGCGCCGCCCTGGCCGCCACCAGGCGCGTTTGCGCATCGGGTAGCGAGATGCCGATACGCTCGGCGAGCGCCGAAAGCGGGACGACAACACGCAGATGCCATGCTTCATGCTCGAAATTCGGCGGCTGGTCGAGGCCGAAATGCGGCGCGGCGACGACGTACTCGTCCACCGACAAAAGGCGCTCGACCTCGGGCGGCGTCCAGACATAGAACTTGCCTTCTTCACCTTCGCTGTCCGCATCGAGGCTCGAGTAGAAGGCGCCGTCGACGGCGCGCATCTCGCGGGCGAGCCAGCCCACGATGCCGCGCGCGACCTCTGCGTACTCACGCTTGGCGCTGATGCGGCCAAGGTCGGCATAGAGGCCGAGGAGAGGACCATTGTCGTAGAGCATTTTTTCGAAATGCGGAATGGTCCATTGCGCATCCACGCTGTAGCGGCAAAAGCCGCCGCCGAGTTGATCGAGGATTCCTCCCGCCGCCATGTGCGACAGTGTCAGCTCGACCATGTGCAGCGCCTCGGTGTCCCCATGCAGGCCGAACGCGCGCAGGCAAGACTCCAACTCGGCAGGGTGCGGAAATTTCGGCGCGCCGCCGAATCCGCCGTGCTCCGAGTCGAAGCTCCCCTTCAAGCCCTTGAGCGCCGCCGCCACCGACGCCAAAGGCAGCGCGCCCTCCGCCGGCTCGGGAGCGAGACTCGCCAGCGCCTCCTTCAACCGCACATTCTGCGCATCGATCGCGCTGCCCTGCTGGTGGTAGGCCGCGGCGATACGCGGCAAGATATCGCCAAAGCCGGGTAATCCATGACGGCTTTCGGGCGGAAAGTAGGTGCCGCCAAAGAAGGGCTCGCCGCGCGGAGTGAGGACCATGGTGAGCGGCCACCCCCCGGAGCGACGCGTCAGCAGGGCGTGCGCCAATTGATAGACCTGGTCGAGATCCGGCCGCTCCTCCCGATCGACCTTGACGTTGACAAAGAGCTCGTTCATCACCGCGGCAACGCCGGCATTTTCGAACGACTCATGCGCCATCACGTGACACCAATGGCAGGCCGAGTAGCCGATCGACAGCAGAATCGGCTTGTTTTCCCTGGCGGCGCGTGCGAGCGCTTCCTCACCCCATGGGTACCAGTCCACCGGGTTCTGCGCGTGCTGCTGGAGGTACGGACTGGTTTCGTGCGCGAGTCGATTGCTCATGCGGCGGTCCCGGGGCGTTCGAAAACGCATTGGAATACGAACCGGCGCCGTGATCAAGGTTCCCGACTAACCGTCATTCCCGCGCACGGACGGCGTGTCAACGCTTCTAGCTCGCCTCGTCGAAAGCGACTCGCTCGAAATCGGCGCCACGCTGCAACAGACGGGTCAGCCGCAGCCGCCGCTCGGGCCCTGCATCGAGCGAGCGCAACACCCGGCTGGGGCCGTAGGTGCGCGGCGGCAGGATGAGACATGGCTTGTCGTCGGGAGTCTGCGCCAGCATGAGGCAAGGAATGGGCGGATCTTCCGACTGCATCGTCGACACCGGGCGCACCGAAATCGGCGTGGGGGCGCCCGAAAAAATGCGCAGCGACAAGCCCAGCCCGCCGTCATCGCCCTGCGCCACGCGCGTGACGTATCCGACCCGCAGGCGATCCTCGGTGCGCATCACCGCGAGTTGTTCCAGTGACCAGCGATGACTGGCGGCGCCGGCGCGGGCCAGGGCGGCTTCGCGATACTCGAGCGCGCCTTCCCACCGCTCCCACACCCAATCGCGCTCCGCTTCCTCGCGGCCGCGGTCGTAGTCGGCGACAGCCCCGAGGGTCTGCAAATGCAGCGCGCCCTGGAAGGTCAGGCGACCCATCGGATCCTTCCGGTGAAACGTCCTGCCCGCCACGCGAAAGAAGACACCCGGCACCCCGCCCGCGCAAAGCGAAACCAAGGAATCGGGCATCGGCGGCGGCCGGCGCGGATGCTGGTACCACTTGGCGTCGAGATGCGCCAGCAGCGTGGTGCACTGCTCGCTGCTGCAATCGTGGCCGAGCTGCAACTCGGCCGGCTCGGCCCCGGTCTGCAATCGCTTCAGGCGGCCACGCACCGAATTCGCAAGCTTCGCGGGGTAGCCGAAGCGCATGGTCTCGGTGACGTGACGGGGTGGCGCGGGCAGGAGCGCTGCCCCCAGACCCGAGTTGAGATCGATCACGAGGAGGGGGCCGTCACTCTCGCGCTGCTTGGGGTACGGGAACACTTTGCGCGCCCACATCTGCAGCCACCGATCGGCGAGCTCGATCTGCTTCACGTTCATCGCCCATGGATCGGCGAGACCGAGCAGCAGCGCATGGCTGAAGGTGGAGTAACACGAAATACCCACGGCATTGGGCAGAAGATCGTCGGAGATCGACGTGCCCGCACACTCGAGCATTTCGGCCAAGCGATAGTACGCGTGGATTTCCTCCCACAGCGCGGGGGGCGGCGTGCGGCGTGCCAAGCCATGGACCAGCACCAGTTGCTTGCCGACATAGAGCCCGCGCTGCAAGACCTTGGGCTTCACGCCTTCGAGATCGGCGTCACCCTCGAGCATCGGTTTCAGGCACGCCGAGTACTGCTCCCAGAGTCCCTGCCACAGCGCGATCGCCTGATCCGCCGCCTCGAGCTCGCGGCCCGCGGCGGGTTGCGGCTTGCCGGCATAGCGCCGGGCAAGCTCGGTGTGCAGATAGGCGACCTGCTCGCGCAGGAGCTCGGCGATGG
>JBDUCE010000292.1:0-4154 GCA_040003635.1 Betaproteobacteria bacterium | reverse complement strand
GAAGCGGCGGAAAGCCATCGGCGGCGCCGCTGCACATGTCGAGCTTGTGCGCGAACTCGTGCACGACGAGGTTGATGCCGGTTCCCTCCCAATCGGCACCGGCCTCGACGTCGGGCCACGACAGCACCACCGGGCCACCCGGCATCGACTCGCCGGCCAGCGCATCGTCATTCGTGTGCACCACGCCCGCTTCGTCCTCCCACTCCCATGCGGGCACGAATTCGTTGGGGTAAACGATGACGCTTTCCCAGCCGTCGTAGAGCGAGAGGTCGAGGTTCAATACCAGCACGCACGCCTGCGCCGCAATGATCACCCGCTGCAGTGGCGTGACGTCGTGGCCACCCGCTCCAACGATGGTTTTGGCGTCCAGGAACAGGACCACCTTGGCCCGCAGCCGCGCCTGCTCGTCAGGGGTGTAACGGGAAAGAAATGGCAGCGCGGCGAGCGCCTGGCGCCAGAGGGCGTCCGGAATGGCCGCTTGCCGCAGCACGCGTTGCTCCCGCCATTTGCGCAGGGCCGCGAACACGGGACCTTAGTGCGACGCGGGGGTGCCGTCGAGGCGCTCGGCATCGAGCACATCACGGGCGGATTCACCGGTGAGGAGGCGGTCGGCTTCCGCCTGCGGCAGCGCCTCGACGTCGCGCAGCTTGCGCGCGATCGTGGTGCTCTTGCGACCGGCATCGTCCAGCGTCTTGCCGACCTGATCGAGCTTGTCCTTGGTCCTGGCGAGAATCTCGCCGAATTTTCCGAACTCGGTCTTGACCGCCCCGAGCACCCGCCAGACTTCCGTCGACCGCTGTTCTATCGCGAGGGTGCGAAACCCGAGTTGCAGGCTGTTGAGGATCGCCCAAAGGTTCATCGGTCCGGCCAGCATCACCCGGAATTCGCGTTGCAGGATGTCGGTCAGGCCCGCACGCGACGCGGCTTCGGCGTACAAGCCTTCGGTGGGCACGAACAGGATCGCGAAGTCGGTGGTGTGCGGCGGCTCGATGTACTTGTCCCGAATTTTCCTGGCCTCGGCCTTGAAAAAATCCTCCAGGGCGCGGCGCGACGCCTCGGCACCCACCGCGTCGGCCCGCTCCAGCGATTCCTGCAGGCGCTGGTAATCCTCGAGCGGGAATTTGCAATCGATCGGGAGCCAGCAGGGACTGCCGTCCTCGCCGCGACCGGGAAACTTGATCGCGTACTCGACGCGCTCGCGGCTCCCTGGACGGGTGACGACATTCTTTTCGTACTGGCCGGGACTCAGGATCTCGTCCAGCAGCACGCCAAGCTGCACCTCGCCCCATCCGCCGCGACTTTTGACATTGCTCAGCACCCGCTTCAGATCGCCGACGCCGATCGCCAGGGACTGCATTTCACCCAGGCCGCGATGCACCTGCTCGAGTCGATCCGAAACCTGCTTGAAGGACGCGCCCAATCGCTGCTCGAGCGTCGCCTGCAGCTTCTCATCGACCGTCGCGCGCATTTCGTCGAGCTTCTTGGCATTCTCGTTGCGCAACAGGTCGAGGCGCTGTTCGAGCGTCGCACGCACCGCATCGAGGCGCTGCTCGTTGGTCTGGGTAAGCTGCAGCAAGGCGTCGCCGGTGCTTTTCGCCTGGCCGGCCTGAGCCGCCGCCGCCGCGGCGAGCTGCTGCTGCATTGTTTGCTGGAATTGGGTCAGGCGCTCGCCGAAGACCTTGAGCTGGTCGCCCTGCGCGCGGCTATGCGATGCGAGCTGCTGCTGGGTGAGCTGCGTGAACTGCATCACCCGCTCCCCCACCTCGCCGCGCAGTGTTTGCGCGGCGTTCGCCTGCTCGTTGCGCGCAATGGCAAGATCCTGCCGCAGGTCGCGCTCGAGATCGACGCCCTGCTCCTTCAGAACCGCGAGCTGCGTTGTCATGGCTCGCAGCTCGCGCTGCGCTTCGTCCCGGCTGCGACCGATACCCGCGAGCCGGATCAATACCATCAGCGCGACCATCGCACCGACCGCCGACAGTATCGCGGCGATAAGAAGCAACGTGGAGCTCATAAGCGTTCGATTCTAGCAGCGCGGTCCCGCCGCATTGCGCGGTGCGATACCGGCGGGAGGGCCTACGCCGCTTCCCGGCTCATCTTCTTGCGCTCGTGTTCCTTGAGATAGCGCTTGCGGATGCGGATCGACTTGGGTGTTACCTCGACCAGCTCATCATCGGCGATGAACTCGACGGCGTACTCGAGCGACAACGGGATGGGCGGAACGAGCCGCACCGCCTCATCGGTGCCCGAAGCCCGCACGTTGGTGAGCTGCTTGCCCTTGATGGGGTTCACCACTAGATCGTTGTCGCGGCTGTGGATGCCGATCACCATGCCCTGATACAGCTTTTCCCCCGGCGACACGAACATCCGCCCGCGCTCCTGCAACTTCCACAGCGCATAGGCGACGGCATCGCCGTCTTCCTGGGATATGAGCACCCCATTGCGCCGTTCCGGGATATCGCCCTTGATCGGCGCATAGCCATCGAACACGTGGCTCATGAGACCCGTACCGCGCGTCAGGTTCATGAATTCGCCCTGGAAGCCGATGAGGCCACGCGCGGGAATGCGATATTCGAGCCGCGTGCGGCCGCGGCTGTCGGATTCCATATTGGTGAGATCCGCCCGCCGGGGCCCGAGCGCTTCCATCACCGCCCCCTGATGCGTCTCTTCGACGTCCACGGAGAGCAACTCGATCGGCTCGCAGGTGACGCCGTCGATCTCGCGCAAGACGACGCGTGGCCGCGACACGGCGAGCTCGAAGCCCTCGCGACGCATGTTCTCGATCAGGATGGTGAGATGAAGCTCGCCCCGACCGGACACCAGGAACGCGTCGGTGTCGCCCGTTCCCTCGAGGCGCAGGGCAACGTTGGTGAGGATTTCCTTTTCGAGGCGATCGCGCAGGTTGCGCGAGGTCACGTATTTGCCCTCGCGTCCGGCAAGGGGCGACGTATTGACCTGGAAGTACATCGACAGCGTGGGCTCATCGACCTTGATCGGCGGCAGCGCCTCGGGCGACTCGATCGACGCGAGCGTGGTGCCGATGCTCAAGTCGTCGACTCCGGTCAGCAACACGATGTCGCCCGCCTCCGCCGACTCGACCGGGACGCGCTCCATGCCGGCGAACATGAACACATTACCCACCCGTGCCTTGGGCGGCACCTCGCCCTCCGCGGGCTCGCCGTGCAGGATCGCCACTTCCTGCCCCGGTGCAATCCGTCCGCGCCGGATGCGGCCGATGCCGAGTCGTCCGACGTAACTCGAATGGTCGAGGGCGCTCACCTGGAACTGCAACGGACCCTCCGGATCGCCGATGGGTTCGGGCACATGGGCGAGGATGGTCTCGAAAAGCGGCGCCATGTTGGCGTTGACGGGCGTCACGCCGGCTTTCGCCACGGTGACGTCAGTGGTGGCCCAGCCATTGAGGGCCGACGCGTAGACCACTGGAAAATCGAGTTGCGCTTCGCTTGCGCCCAATCGATCGAACAACTCGAACGTCTGGTTGACCACCCATTCGGCGCGCGCGCCGGGTCGATCCACCTTGTTGATGACGACGATCGGCTGCAATCCGAGCTGCAGCGCCTTCAGCGTGACAAACCGCGTTTGCGGCATCGGGCCTTCGACGGCGTCGACCAGCAGCAGCACACCGTCCACCATGCCGAGCACCCGCTCGACCTCGCCGCCGAAATCAGCGTGACCGGGCGTGTCGACAATGTTGATGCGAATGCCGCGATACAGGATCGAGCAGTTCTTGGCGAGGATGGTAATGCCGCGCTCGCGCTCCAGGTCGTTGGTGTCCATCATGCGCTCGGTCACGTGCTGGTGCTTCGCGAACGTTCCCGCCTGGACGAGGAGCTTGTCGACCAGGGTGGTCTTGCCGTGATCGACGTGAGCGATGATGGCGATGTTGCGCAGAGCTTTGGCGTGGGCTGACATGAAATGACCGAATCAAATGACCGAATCGCTTTGTGCCCGGAAACGGTTCGTCGCCGGAAAAATGGCGCCCGGGGCGCCATCCCCGGGGTACCGGGAATGACCGCGTTTGTCCGGGCCGCGGAAAACCCCTGATTATAGCCCGCGCGACCCCGATCCGGCTATAAAATTTTGCAAAATCCGCAGGTTAGCGTTATAATCAACCCTCGGGCGGCCGTTCCGGTCAC
>JBDUCE010000291.1:0-4154 GCA_040003635.1 Betaproteobacteria bacterium | reverse complement strand
GTCTCGGTGGCGCGCGCGAGGCCCTGCGTTCCCATCATCGTGATGTACATCCACGCGATCGGCAGGATCGAGGCGCTGCCGAAGGGCGCTGCCGCCACCGCGCCGGTGGCATCCTTGCCGCTGGTCATCGCCCGGTGTCCGGGCAGGAACCGCGCGAGATGGGCACCCACGCCGATCGGACCGACACCGGGTCCCCCACCGCCGTGCGGAATGCAGAAGGTCTTGTGCAAGTTGAAATGCGAAACGTCGGCGCCGAATTCGCCGGGCGCGGCGAGACCTACCAGCGCATTCAGGTTCGCCCCGTCGACATAGACCTGCCCGCCATGCGCATGAACAATCTCGCACAGCCGCCTGATGCCGGCCTCGAACACCCCGTGCGTCGACGGGTAGGTAACCATGATGGCCGCGAGCTCGGCGCGGTGCTGCGCCGCCTTGGCTTCCAGGTCGGCGAGATCGACGTTGCCCGCTTGATCGCAACTCACGACCACGACGCGCATGCCTGCCATTTGCGCCGAGGCCGGATTGGTGCCGTGCGCTGACGCGGGGATCAGGCAAACATCGCGATGGCCTTCGCCCCGGCTGCGATGGTAGGCTTTGATGACGAGAAGACCGGCGTATTCGCCCTGCGAGCCGGCGTTGGGCTGCAACGACACCGCGGCATAGCCGCTGATCGCGCACAACATCCGCTCCAGATCATCGATGAGCTCCCGATAGCCCGCGGCCTGGTCGGCCGGCGCGAAGGGATGCAGGTGGGCGAACGCCGGCCACGTGACCGGGATCATCTCCGCGGTGGCGTTGAGTTTCATGGTGCACGACCCGAGCGGAATCATCGATCGGTCGAGCGCGATGTCGCGGTCGGCAAGCCAGCGCAGATAACGCAGCATTTCCGTTTCCGAGCGATGACGCGCAAACGTGGGATGCGTGAGGTAGGGGGAAGTGCGCGCCAGCGCGCGTGGCAGCGCATCCTGGATGCCGGTGTCGAGATGCGCCACCGTGAAGGGCGCGTCGTCGCCGTGGAAGATGTGCCAGATCCGCTCGACGTCGGCGCGGGTCGTGGTCTCGTCGAGCGAGATGCCAAGCCGGCGCGCATCGATACGGCGGAAATTGATCTCGTTGGCCACGGCGCGCGCCAGTATGTCCGCGGTCCGCTCAGCGGTGACGACCGTAAGGGTATCGAAGAACGCGGCACCGGGCACCGCAAAGCCCAGGCGCTCGAGCCCGCTTTTCGCGATGGCGGCAAGACGATGCACGCGCCGGGCGATTCGCGCCAATCCGTCGGCACCGTGATAGACCGCGTACATGCTGGCCATGACCGCGAGCAGCACCTGCGCGGTGCAGATGTTCGACGTCGCCTTCTCGCGGCGGATATGCTGCTCGCGGGTTTGCAGCGCGAGACGGTACGCGGGATTGCCCGCGGCATCCACCGTCACGCCGACCAGGCGACCCGGCATCGAGCGCTTGAAGTCATCGCGGGTGGCGAGGTAGCCCGCGTGCGGGCCGCCGTAACCCATCGGCACGCCGAAGCGCTGCGTGGTGCCCACGACGACGTCGGCGCCCCATTCGCCCGGCGGAACGAGCAGGGTCAGGGCCAGGAGATCGGCCGCGACGATCACCAATGCGCCCGCGGCGTGGATTGCCGCGACCAGGGCGCGGTCGTCGCGCACCGTGCCCTCGGCACCCGGATATTGCAGCAGCACGGCGAAGGCGCCGGCTGCCGGCGCGTCCGCGGCCGGGCCCACGATCACCTCGATCTTCAACGGCGACGCGCGCGTTCGCACTACGTCGATGGTTTGGGGGAAGACATCGTCGGCCACGAACATCCTGGCGCTATCGGACTTGGTCATCCGCCGGCACAAGGTCATCGCCTCGGCGGCCGCCGTTGCCTCATCGAGCATCGACGCGTTGGCAATCGCCATTCCGGTGAGGTCGGTCACCATGGTCTGAAAATTCACCAGCGCCTCGAGCCGTCCCTGCGAGATCTCCGGCTGATAAGGCGTGTACGCCGTGTACCACGCCGGATTCTCGAGCACGTTGCGCAGGATGACCGGCGGGGTCACGGTGCCGTAGTAGCCCTGACCGATACAGGACGTGAACACCCGGTTTCGCGCTGCGATGGACTTCAAGCGAGCGAGCGCTTCGGCTTCGCTGATCGGAGCCGGCAGCGCCATGGGCTTTTCGCGTCGAATGGACGCGGGCACCACCGCATCGATCAGCGCCTCGCGCGATGCGAACCCGAGCACCGCGAGCATCTGCACCTCCTCGGCGGATGACGGGCCGATGTGGCGCGCGATGAACGCCTCGTGGCCTTCGAGCGCACGGAGGCTTTCCGGAGCATCGGAGGCCGCGGTCAGGCCGGGCGCGGAACTCGATTCATTCATTTTCATTGCCACGTCAGCCGCCCATCGCAGCTCATGCCTCGCCGATGGCGCGCTCGTAGGCCTTGGCATCGAGCAACTCCAGCGCCGCGGCCGCGCCATCGGGACGCAGCCGGAAGAGCCACGCGGCATAGGCGTCTTCGTTGACCTTTTCGGGCGTCGCCGTGACGGCTTCGTTGGTGGCGATGACTTCGCCTGCGATCGGAGCGTAGATATCCGAGGCCGCCTTGACGGACTCGACGACGGCGCAGGCCTCTCCCGCTGCAAGCGTGCGGCCCACGGCGGGTAGATCGATATACACGAGATCGCCCAGCGCCGCCTGGGCGTGATCGGTGATGCCGACGGTGACGCTGCCGTCGGTTTCGCGGCGCACCCACTCGTGCGAGGCCGTGTATTGCAGGTCGGTCGGAAGGTTCATGGTCTGTCCTCGGTTGCGATCAATACTTTGCCGTGACGCACAAACGGCGGCTTCACGACCCGCGCCGCCAGCCGCTTCTCGCGCACGGCGACTTCGACCGTCTCTCCGGGCCGGACCGCGCCCGGCACGCGCGCCAGGGCAATGGAGCGGCCAAGCGTGGGACTGAAGCTGCCGCTGGTGATTTCGCCGGGTCCGTGCGACGTATGCAGCGCCTGATGCGCCCGCAGGACGCCACCCTGATCCACCAGGACCAGTCCCACCTGATGGCGCTGCGGCGGATGCTCGGCGAGTGCCGCCTTGCCCACGAAGTCGCGCTCGCTCGCGAGATCGACGGTCCAGGCGAGCCCTGACTCGAGCGGCGACACCGTTTGGTCCATGTCCTGCCCATAAAGATTCATTCCGGCTTCCAGACGCAGCGTGTCCCGCGCGCCCAGACCGCAACGGCGCACGCCCGCGGCCGCCAACGCGCTCCACAATCCGACGGCGCGCGCTGCGGGCATCATGATCTCGAAGCCATCTTCGCCGGTGTAGCCGGTGCGCGCGATGAAAAGATCGTCAACCGCCGCGCCGGTGAACGGCTTCAGCGGCTCGGTGGCGGCGCGGGTGTCAGGCAGAACTTCCCAGAGCTTGCCGCGCGCGGCCGGGCCCTGCAGGGCGATCATCGCCAGGTCGTCACGCACGTCCAGGCGCAGCCCCGGAGCGTGCGCGGCGAGTAATGCCCGAAGCCAGGCGACGTCGTTCTCGGCGGTGCCCGCATTGACCACCAGCCGGAACCAATCGTCACCCAAACGGTAGCCGATGAGATCGTCGATCACGCCGCCGTCGGCACGCAGCAGGCAGGAATAGAGCGCCTTGCCGGGCTCCTTCAGCTTGTCGACATTATTGGCGAGCGCATGGCGAAGAAAAGCGCGCGCGCCGTCACCGTGCAGGTCCAGCACCCGCATGTGCGAAACATCGAACATGCCGGCGTCGCGCCGCACCGCATGATGTTCCTCGATCTGGGACCCGTAGTGAACGGGCATGTCCCAGCCGCCGAAATCCACCATGCGCGCATTGGCGGCACGATGTACACCGTTCAGTGGCGTCTGTTTGGGCAAGTGGCTCGTCTTCGCAGGTAAACAAAAGGGCGAAGCCGCCTGAAGCTTCGCCCCGTCTGTCCTTTTACCTGAGAGATTACGCCCGGCGCAAAGTCTTGCTTCGCGCTCGGCCGGTGCCCCTTCGGTGGGCTGGCACGTTCGGAACGTGCAGCCGCTCTCCAGAGTGATCTTGCGTCCGCGCAGTCCTTTTGCCTGAGCGATTGCGGGAGTTGCGCCTTCGGCGGCCCGCCGGCTTCCCGGCGATGCGCTCTCCTGCACGGATTG
>JBDUCE010000290.1:0-4168 GCA_040003635.1 Betaproteobacteria bacterium | reverse complement strand
AGTGCCGGTGGTCAACGTCTTCTTCGGCAAGAGTCCCAAGGTACCCGAGCTGGCGGGAAAGGATGCCGTCGATGGGATCTACTTCACGACCATCTTCCGCGATTTCGATTCGCCGGCGCCCCAAATCCAGCAGGCCAAGCAGCTGCTCAAGAAGTATTACCCGCAGGAAGACCCGGACCCCATTCACCTGTGGGGATTTGCATCGGCCCAGGTGTTCACCGAGGGCATGAAGAGGATGGGCAAAGACAACATCACGCGCGACCGGCTGGTCGAAACGCTTGAAGGGATCAAGGGCTGGAAGGACAGCGTCGTGCCCGATATCACGATCGGCAAGGGCAATGCGCCGGATCATTTTCTCGTCAAGGACATGTCCTACGTGATCTACAAGGACGGTAAGTTTCAGGACTTCTCCCCGCCTTGGACGAAGTAACTGCCGTTGCTCGCGCTCACGGCCAACGGCCGGCTGGCGGGCGGTCGGCCGTGAGCGGAACGGATTGGATCGCAGGCTCGACGTGCTTGATATGCACTATTTGCATGTCGCACCTGCAACGAGGGCGGTGTTACGTACCCCCCGTGCGCGTAGATTACCGAGTCATGCGCCCCACGCGTACTTGGGGACCATCACCGGCAAAAACCGGATCTTCGGGCCAAGGCGCCTATTCGTGAGGCAATGATGGCTGCAATCATCGGCAAGGCAATAGCACCACAACGCAAGCGCGTGCTGGACGCACTCCACCTCCGGGAGCCGGACCGCGTGCCGATCGTTCTCTGGGGCACGATCGAGGGATACCAGAACCTTCGCATGGCCGTGGGGATGGATTACAAGGCGGACCCGCGCGACTATCGTACAGGTTCGACAACGTGGACCACCGACGTCAGCTTTGAAATCGAGCTGGCCGAGAAGCTCGGTGTCGATGCCCTGCGCATATCGATGGGTCCGCCCGGAGGCTCGCCGGGATTCCGGAAGATCAAGTTCGAGGAAGTTCCGTTCGACATGGGCATTTCGCCGCCGAGCGCTGAGATCAATGTCGACGAGTGGGGAGTTGTCCGCAAGTGGACTCCGCACGAGCGCGGCGGCTATTACGAGATGATCGGGTACCCGCTGTTCCATGCCACCAGCGCGCCATTGGAAGAGGGCCTCAAGATGCTGGAGGCGTATCCGTGGCCGGATCCATGGGATGAAGCGCAATGGTGCGATTCGCCCATTCCGGGCATGACCCTGCGCCAATACTGCAAGCATATCCGCGAGAACACGCCGTTCGCGCTGATGGGACAGGCGGGCCGTGGCGGGCTGTTCGAGCAGGCCAAGTACATGGTGGGCTACGCGAAGATCTTTTCCGACTTCATCGAATCACCGGAATTCCTGGACGCCATGCTGACCAAGCTGGTCGACATCGAAATCGAGACCAACAAGGCAATGATCGACCAGTGCGGCGAATACCTCGACTGGATCCGCGTCAGCCCCGAGGACCTCGCCAGCGAGAAAACGGCGTTCCTGTCGCTGAAAATGTTCGAGACGCAGTTGAAGCCGCACTACATGCGTTCGATCCAGGCGACGAAGGAGTACTACCTGAAGAAGAACCCCGAAGGAAAAATACAATTCCACAGCTGCGGCGCCATCGCCGAGCCGTTCATGCGTGGCCTGAAGGACTGCGGCGTCGATGGCTACGACAGCCTGCCGCCCAAGGTGGCCCGGCATTCGAATCCAGCGGCCAAGAAGCGGCAGCTCGGCCGCGAGATGTTCTTCTACGGCGGTATCGACGTTCAGGAAACCTTGCCTTGGGGCAAAGTCGAGGACGTGCGCGCCGAAGTGCGGGCGCGGATCTGGGAAATGGGCAAGGGCGGCGGATACCTGTTGAGCTCCTCGCATCGTCTCGAGCACGACGTGCCCACGGAAAATATATTGGCAATGATCGACGAGGCGCATGAATACGGGGTCTATCCCTTGCCGGAAACGCCGCCCCCGGGGGCGGACACCGGCGAAGGGTACGAGCCGTGGTCGGAAAAACAACCCCGGCGCAAGAGGACCGAAGACGCGGCGAGCGCGAGAGCGCCGCCGCCATTGCGCGGCGCGCGATCCGGCAACACGAGCGTCCCGGCGCGAGCGGCCACAGAAATTTCGACGCCCACATCGAGGAAGCGGCACATGCCTTTGCAAATCGACACCGATAAAGAACTGGACCTGGAGGACCTCCAATACGACATTGAGGACTCGCGCACTACCGACCGGTGGTCCGATGCTCCGGCCGACATCAAGGAACTGTTTCACAAGATCGAATGGAACATCATCGACGGCGAACACGCCTCGACCGTCAGCCTGATCGAGCCGGCGCTCGCCTCGCAGATCTCGGCGCGTACGTTGATCGCCGGCCCCATGGCCGCGGGCATCGCCGAGGTCGGCCGCCGGTTCAAGATGGACGAGTACTTCCTTCCCGAGGTGATGATGTCGGCAAAGTGCATGCACGCCGCGCTCGGCATGCTGAAGCCGCTGATCATCGCCGAGAAAACGGAGGAAATAGGCACGGTCGTCGTGGGCACGGTGCAGGGCGACCTTCACGACATCGGCAAGAAGATCGTGGGAATGATGCTGGAAGCCGCCGGATTCACGGTGGTCGACCTCGGGGTGACGGTGCCGCCGGAGGATTTCATCGCCGCGATACGCCGCCACAAACCGCAGATCGTCGGGTTTTCGGCGTTGCTGACGACGACGATGAACATGCAATGGGAAACCCTCAAGCTGATCAAGGCGGAGGGGTTGCGGGAAGAGGTCAAGGTCTTCGTCGGCGGGGCGCCGATCAGTCAGGCGTGGTGCGACAAGATCGGAGCGGACGCCTATGCCGCCGATGCGCTGATTGCCGTCGACAAGGCGCGCGCGTGCATGAACAAATACCGCCAGGTGAAGGGTGGGGATCCGGCATTGCATGCCAACATGCTGGTCATCGACGCCGAACGGGAAGCGCTCAAGGCGAAGGCGGGCTGACCGCGGGCTTGTCGCCGACCGCGCGTTGCAACTCGAGAGCCGCGATGGAAACCGCATCGGTACCGAGCGCCGGGACGAACACCCGCACAGGTTGGCTGGCGGCCGTTGGCTTCATGGCGTTGCTCCTGCTGGGCGGCGGACTCGCGGGACGGCTTTCGGCGGCTCCGGGTTACGCGCTGTTTGCCGCCGCCGGCTTCCTGTTGGCGAGCGGGACCGGGGTCTTCGCGGTGTTCACGCTGACCCGCCGGGGAGAGACGCGCGCCCTGCAGCGAGCCTTTACGCTTTTGCTGTATGCCGGCGCGGCCGTGTACGTTCTGTGCGTGTGTGCATTGGCCGGCTACTACATCCATGAAACGCTCCAGGGACGGATGGAATGGCGCTGGATCATCTTCGGTCCGACCATTCTGGGCGCATTGATAGTCCTGGACTACGGGCTCTACCGCAAGCTCGTCAGGAACAATCTTCCGACCTGGCGGCGATATCGTCGCTACGTCTCGCGCGAGCAGAGCAATCCGGGCGCCATGCGGCGCGTCCTGGTCGACGAGGTGATTCTCCATCGGTCGCTGTTTCGCACGAGCAAGATCCGTTGGCTGCGTCACGCGCTGATCTTCTGGGGATTCATGGTCATGTTCGCGGCTGAGCTCGCTGCCGTCGTTGTCCGCGACGGCTTCCCCGCGTTCGGGTGGCGCGACATCTGGCGCGAACCCGGCCATCCGGTCACGCTGACATTCGGCTTCGTCTTCGACTTCACTGGCGTCATGATCGTTGCGGGATGCCTGCTTGCGCTTGGCTGGCGTGTCGCGGTCAACGCGAGGCCGGAACGCCGCTACAGCGATACGCCAACGACGGTCTTTCTGCTGTTCGTCGTGCTTACCGGATTTGTCGTGGAAGGCTTGCGGATCCTGCCCACGCTCGACGATCCGGTTAACCGAGCGGAGTTCGCCGGACTGGCGGCCGCGCACCTGTTCGCTCGCGCGGGTGTCGCCGGCACATCCAGCTACCAACCCTGGTGGTTCACCCATGTTATTGCGGCGTGCGTGTTCATCGCCTACGTTCCCGTGATGCGTTTGATCCACTCGTGCGCTACCCCGCTCGGCCGGCTGGCCCATTCTCAGAAGGAGATGCTGGCGGCAAAAAAGATGGGCGTGCTCGGCGCGATGCTGCGCCCGAATCAGCCGCGTCCGTCAG
>JBDUCE010000289.1:0-4170 GCA_040003635.1 Betaproteobacteria bacterium | reverse complement strand
CCGGCCGTTTTCCACTGCTGCTCAAAATACGCAGCATCCGCATCCGAGCGCGGCTTCACACCCATTAGGATGCCGCCCTTTTTGACACCGCTTTCGTAGCGTTTCACATGCTCTTCCGGGATACCCCATCCCACCAGCGCGCCCACAAGTCCACCCGTCAAACTGCCGGCGCCTGCGCCCGCGATTCCCGCGGCTAACGGGCCGGCGATGACGAGTCCCAGTCCTGGGATCGCTATCGATGTCCCAACGGCAGCGATTGCACCCAAAACGGCGCCGATCGTTCCGCCGATCGCTCCGCCCACTCCGGCACCCTCTGCTGCCTTGGTGCCCAGTTCAGTGTGTGTCCCGGTTTCGCCGAAGTGTTTCTTTCGAGTGTCATCCGACATCACGAGGTTGACATCGTCCTTGGAATACCCGCGAGAAGATACCGACTCATACGCTCGCTCGGCGCTAGTGCGATCGGGAAATAACCCAGTAACCATCCGCGATTGCCCTGTGGTTGTATTAATTTTGCTCTCCTTTGTGGCCAGCCGAAATCGGCGGTGGTACGATTGTGACGGGTCCCCCCCGCGGGCGCAGTAGTTCTAATACCCAAGTGCATGTAGGCGATATCGCACGTGACCCAAGGCATCTGATTGGGAGTAGCAGAGGCGGGCCAGTAGGTCTATGCAACCTCGGCGAGAAACCGTGCATCGGGCCATACAAAATATCGCTGCAGGTCGAGCTTTGGCAGCGGCTCGTCGGCGGGAATGTCAATTCGTGGTCTGCACCACGCGAGTATTTCGTGTTCGGTCAGTGGCATTGGTCGCCCCTTCTTCGGTCATCAGTTTGGCATCTCGGACCCGTGGACTCGGTTCGGTGTCCACGCGAAAACACGCTTAGGTTGCGGTCTGGGGCGCCCGCTTATTGCGAACGACGTTGGGAGTCGTCCCACTAGCGGGAGCGGGCTCCGTTGGCCGCGCCGATGCCGCGGCCTCCTCCTTGGCCTTCACGTTCGCGCGGTGACGCCCAATAGCGCACCCGACTGCTGCGCCGGCGACGGCGTGGCTACCCGCGACATGACCCGCCACGCCTCCGACCGCGGCACCCTTGAGGCAACCTTTGGCAGAAGCAATGCCGGGCGCAACCGCAACCGGAACCGCAACAGCCAGGCACAATGCCAGTTCTCGGAAATTCATCGCCACCTCCGTTCGGGGTTTGATACAGGCATCATGCAATGGACGACCGGGAACAGGTACCGGCGCTGGGAGCATGATCGTGTAGGACCAAAACCAGATTATTCGTCAGAAAGGGACGGACCCATGCGGGGCAATTTGGGCAGTCCCACTGATGCGATGTAGGAAAGCGTGACGAAGCCGCACGCCGCACCCATGAACGGTGTCAAGCTCGATTCTCGCGGCTTACCCCCCCTGAGAATCACGGTGCTATCCTGTGGTTATCCCCTTGTTGCGTTTGGAGCGATCGCATGGTTCCCCAATGCCCGTTCTGCAAACACGCCAATACGGCAAACGCGAAGTTCTGCAGCGTTTGCGGTTCTTCTCTGCACCTGAAACCCTGTCCGAAGTGTGAAGCGGTCAACGATTGGGCCGCGACCCATTGCTATAGCTGCGGCGACCAACTCGCGACCCCGACCGAAGTAGTCCTGCCGCAGGCACCGCCAGCGAACGACGATATGGCGACCCGGCCAGTTGGGGCTGCTGCCCGCCAACACCTGCCGCTGTACGAATCGGCCGCGCAAAGGCTCGCTGCGCTCGCGCGGGCGTCAGGCAATGACATCCTCAATCCGCGCAAGCGCCGCCTCGACGTCGTCGCGCTGGCTTCGCACAATCTCATCGACGTAGTGGAGCAGCGTTCCGCGTCACGGCTTGCGCTGCTTGGAATCGTCGTGACCGGCGTCGCAGCGTCCGGATACTATGCATACAGCCATCCAGCGCAGATGAGACAGTGGCTCGGCATGCAACAGCCGAGGGCCCTCGCGCCCATCGATGCAAACCCGGAACGCGCAATGACGAGCGCAATCCCGACGATGGGGGCGTCACCCGTCGTTCGTGGCAGGATTCACTTCCCGCCCGACGACGCGAACGGTGAAGCCGCGCCGCCTCTCTCCGAGACGAAATCGCAGCGACCGCCCGAGGGCGCAACCGGCGCACCTATGCACGGTGCGCAACGATCAATCGCGCCGTCCTCCGCTGCGTTGGATGTTGCCACGCCAACCAGGGCCACGACACGGGTGGTCGACCGCCGAATGAGCTCCCGGTCGCCCTCGTCGAGCCGATCGGCTGACGCATCGGCCGTTTCCCCCCCCCCCCGCGCGCCGAAAAGCGCTACGCGATCGGATGCGCCGAGCTACCTTTGTACCGAAGCGGTTGCGGCACTCGGACTGTGCAACCGCGGTGCAGCCGAGGGGGGTCGGTGACATGAATGCCAGGACGCTTGTCGCTGCCCTTGTCGCAACGGGACTCGCGCTCGTTGTCGCGTCGGCGTGGGCCGGGGCCGAGTACAAGATCGTGACTGCATCGACGCGCGGAACGTATATCCAAATCGGCCGCGACATCGCCGGATATGTCGCGCGGCCGGCCGACATCGATCTGGAGGTGCTGCCCTCGGCGGGCTCGGCGGAGAACGTTCGTCGCCTGCGCTTCGAGCCCGGGGTGAAGCTCGCGATCGTCCAATCTGACGTCTATCAGGCGTTTCTCGATCAGGCGGCGGCAGGCAATGCCGAGGCGGGTGACATCATCCGGCCGCTTCGCGTGATCATGCCGCTCTACAACGAGGAAATTTACTTCATTGCGCGGGCCGATTCGCCGTTGAACTACGTCCACGAGATTAAGGACGCCAGGATCGCTGTGGGCGAGCTCGGAAGCGGAACGGCGCTTACCACCGTGACGCTTTACCGACTGATGTTCAACGCCGCGATTCCCGAGGCGAATGCGAGCTTCCTTACGAACGAGGATGCACTGGTGAAGCTCATCAGCGGCAAGACCGTCGACGTTGTCGCCGTCATTGCAGGGCAACCGGCCAAGCTGCTCGTCGACATGAAGCCCGAGGCGCGCCAGTTCATCAAGCTCCTGAAGTTCGACCCCGAGCAGCCGGCGAGCAAGGCGGCGCTGAAAACTTACTTTCCGGCGACCGTGAATGCGAGCAGCTATCCACAGCTTCTCACCGACGACTTGCCCGAGCTCGCGGTCAAGGCGTTTCTCGTCACCTACGACTACAACTTGAAGCAAACGAAGGATTACCTTGGGCGATTCGCGCGGTCGCTGTGTCAGAACTTCCCGGCGTTGCGCGAAAAAGGACATCCCAAGTGGCGGGAGGTCGACATCGCGCTGCCCGAGCTCGGTCGAGGCTGGTTCTACTACCCGCCGACCACGAAGGAAATAAAAGCGTGCATTGGGGGAATGGCCACGGCCAAATCACGCCCTGCAAAGACTTGCACCCAGCAGGAGCGCATTCTCGGATTGTGTCAGTGATCATTTGAGGAACGCGCCGGGCGTGGAAACGCACGGACGCTGGCCGGCCGCCGCCGGCGAGTACGATGTCAGGGGCGTAGGCTTCCCCGAACAGAACAATAAAGGGAAGGGAAGATGCGCCGTTTGGCATGCCTCGCGGCTGTGCTGCTGCTGGCCGTGGCTCCTATTACCGCCATCGGCAAAGGCGGCGGCCACAGCTCGCGGTCCTCGGTTGCTTATCATCCCGCGCCGTCGTCCTCGACATCAGGACACCACCGCAAAACGTATTCGTCCCTAGCCGAGCGAGACGAGCACGGCCGCATCGCCCGCAGCGTAAATGCTCGGGGCGCCTTCAAGCGCGATCATCCGTGCCCCGCGACCGGCAAGAGCTACGGCGCCTGCCCTGGCTATGTGATCGATCATGTAACGCCGCTCGAGCGCGGCGGGGAGGATGCGCCATCCAACATGCAGTGGCAGACGCAGGCCGAGGCGAGAGACCACTGCGATCAGCGACGGCAACTTTCATACCGAAGGCTCGACAGTCGCAGACGCCCGTTGGCTGGGACCATGCAAAGCAGGCCAGACTCCGGGCGTGCCGATGATAGTTCACAAGTGATCCGAGGCCGTCCATGTGTGGGCTTGCGACTCGCCTTTCCACCGTGCATTCGGCAACGCCCATTTTTCATCGGCCCCCTTGCGCCATGACACCCCGGGGTATCGG
>JBDUCE010000288.1:0-4184 GCA_040003635.1 Betaproteobacteria bacterium | reverse complement strand
AGGTTTTCGACGCCGCTCGCCGTGACCACCACATCATCTTCGATCCGGATGCCGATGTTCCAGAACTCCTCGGGAACATTGTCGGCACGCCTGATGTACGCGCCCGGCTCGACGGTCAGGACCATGCCCGGAACGAGCTTCTGCGACGCTCCCTTGACCTGATAGAGCCCCGCGTCATGCACATCGAGACCCAGCCAGTGACCGGCCCGGTGCATATAGAACTGCTTGTAGCTGCCGGTCTCGAGCACTTCATCGAGCGTCCCGTGGCAAAGCCCGAGGTCGATGAAGCCCTGCGCGAGCACGCGCTCGGCGGCGTTGTGGTAATCGTGAAAATCGCGGCCCGGCGCGACGGCGTCGATGCATGCCAGCTGCGCGGCGAGCACGACCTCGTACACCGCCTTTTGCGGTGCCGAGAATTTGCCGCCCACCGGAAACGTACGGGTGATGTCGGATGCGTAGCTCCCGTATTCGCACCCGGCATCGATCAGCAGCAGTTCGCCGTCCTGCAGCTCGCGATTGTTCTCCCGGTAGTGCAACACGCAGGCATTGGGCCCGCCCGCGACGATCGACGGATACGCCACGGCCTGGCTGCCGCCTCGCAGGAATTCGTGGGCGAGCTCCGCTTCGACCTGGTACTCGTGCCACCCCGGACGCGTCTCGCGCATCGCGCGCACGTGCGCCGCGACGGAGATTTCGGCCGCCCGGCGCATGAGCGCGAGCTCGTGCGGTTCCTTGACGAGGCGCATGGCATCGAGGGCCTGGCGCACATCGACAATCTCCTCCGGCGCACTGACGCCGGTGCGGGCGCGGCTGCGCACTTCGTTCAAGAGCGCGGTAATCCTGCGGTCCCAGTCCGGCAGCAGGCCGAGCGGCGTGTACAACGCGGCTTGGTCGGAGGCAAGCTCGGGCAACTTGGCATCGAGCTCGCTGATCGGATAAGCCTCGTCGAACCCGAAAATTTCCTTCGCGGCCGCGGGCCCGTACCGAAAGCCATCCCAGATCTCGCGCTCTTCGCTCTTGTCGCGGCAGAACAGTATCTGGCGTTCGCCATCAGGCGAGAGCACGAGCGCCACCACCGCCTCCGGCTCGGGAAAACCCGAGACGTAGTAGAAATAGCTGTCATGGCGATAGGGAAACAACGAATCGCGATTGCGCGGCAACTCCGGTGCCGTGGGCAGCAAGGCGATGCCCCCGCCCGTCTGCACTTGCATCCGGGCAAGCAAGGCGTCGCGGCGCCGGCGATAAACGTGATGATTGTGATTCATGGGTCGGCCTTCATCCTCGAGCGTCGATTATAGGGGATGCGACCGGGCCGAATGGACACGCGAGGCCGACGCCCCCCAACCAACCCCAGCTTCGGCGGTGCGGGCCGATCTCAGTCGTACGGTTTGACACGTCCGTTCGGCGCGGGCAATTGCATGCGCTACCATGGGCACCATGTCGCCGCGCCTGGAATGGGACGCTCCTCAAGGCATGGCTCTGCACGAGGCCAAGCTTGCGGCGCGCACGCGGGTGCTGGCCGCACGCGATGCCATGAGCCTTGCGCAACGCAGCAGCGCGGCGGCAGCGATCATCCTCGGCCTCACCGCCCTGCCCAGCTATCAGCGCGCACGCGTCCCGCTCCTGACGCTGCCCTTTCGCAGCGAATGGGACACCCTGCCGCTCGTTCGCCACGCGCTCGCCGCGGGCAAGATGGTCGCGCTGCCGCGCGTGGATACCAAGACGCGCATGCTGGTGCTGCATCGCATCGACGACGAGGTGCGTGACATCGAAGCGGGGTACCGCGGTATCCCCGAGCCCCTTGCAAGTTGTCCGCGAATCGATGCTGCCGCGATCGACTGGGTGCTGGTCCCGGGGGTCGCCTTCGATCGCGAGGGACGCCGGCTTGGTTATGGCGGAGGCTTCTACGATCGCCTGCTGTCGTTGATCGGCCGCGCGGTACCGCGGGTGGCCGGCGCCTATGCGCTGCAGGTCACCGACGGCGTACCTTCGGCGCCCCACGACGCCAGAATCGATACGCTGGTGACGCCAGCGCAGACGCTCGTGATCGGGGACGGCCGCGAGTGACGCCCGATTCGAGCGCCGCCGCGCGCGGGCGGACCGCCGCGATCGCGCTCGGCGTCACGCTATCCATCCAGGTGTTCGTGGCGCTGGCGGCGACCGCAACGGCGGTGCTGGCACCCGAGATCGCGCGCGACCTCGGCGTGCCGGCGAAGCTCGTCGGCGTGTTCGTCGGCCTGGTGTACGTGGGCTCGATGACGGCAAGCCTCGCATCGGGACATTTTATCGAGCGCTACGGCGCGATCCGCGTTTCCCAGGTATGCGTACTTATTTGTGCCGCCGGCAGTTGCATGATCGCGTTCTCGCAGGCGAGCTGGCTGCCGCTGGTGGCGCTCGCGCCGCTGGTGATCGGGATCGGTTACGGGCCGATCACCCCCGCCTCGTCGGAAGTGCTTGCGCGCACGGCGCCGCCCTCGCGCATGGCACTCACCTTCTCCATCAAGCAGACCGGCGTGCCCGGGGGTGCCGCCCTCGCCGGTGCCCTGCTCCCGGTGCTGGCGGTGGGCCTCGGCTGGCGCACGACGTTGCTTGCAGTGGCGGCCGCGGGCATCGCGGTGGCGGCACTCGGCGAGACGATGCGGAGAAAGCTCGATGCAACACCCACCCGGCGGTCGCCTCCCTTTTCGCTCGCCGGCATGATCGCGCCGCTGCGCACCGTTTTCCGCCATCCCGTGCTGCTCGAGCTCTCGATCACCGGGTTCGTCTACGCCGCGATGCAAGTCTGCCTGACGAGTTTTCTAGTGGTCTATTTCACCGAGGCGCTTGGCTTTGCGCTGGTGGCTGCGGGGTTGGCGCTTACCGCCGCGAACCTTGGCGGCATCATCGGCCGCGTGGGTTGGGGTGCGATTGCCGACCAGTGGATTGCGCCCCGGCGCATGCTGGGCCTGCTGGGCCTCGCCGCAGCGGCTTGCGCCTACGCGGTCGCAAGCTTCGAGGGCGACTGGCCGCGAGGGCTCCTGCTCGCGATATGCGCCTTGTTCGGCGCCACCGCGATCGGCTGGAACGGCGTGCAACTAGCCGAGGTCGCGCGCCACGCGCCGGCGGGCCAGGCGGGCGCGATCACCGGCGCGTCGGGGTTCGTCACCTTTGCAGGGGTGGTGTTCGGGCCACCGGCGTTTGCGCTCCTGGCAACACTCACGGGGAGCTATCGCATCGGCTTTGCGGTGTTCGGCACCCTGAGCCTGGCCTGCGGCGCAGCACTGTTGATGCGATCTCCCGGCGCTCGGACGCTCGGGTGATGGACATAAATGGAAATCATTTCCATTTTCTGTTAGTGTCGGCTCGCGAGGGCGGCGCGAGGCGGCGCAGCGGCGTCCCGCCTGCCGCGCCGCAGGCAGACGGGTGACTGCGGCAACGAATACAATCGACCTCCTGCGCCCCCGCCGGCGCGCTGCGACCCACCCGCCGTTGGAGACTACGATGGACCTGAGCACGCCAAGCGATCACGACCCGCAGGAAACAAGCGAATGGCTCCAGGCGCTCGAGGCCGTGCTGGCCAACGAAGGACCGGACCGCGCGCATTTCCTGATCGAGCAGTTGATCGAGAAGGCGCGCCGGTCGGGTGCCTATCTGCCGTTCTCCGCCAACACGGCCTATATCAACACCATCCCGGTCGAGCAGCAGGTGCGGCTGCCGGGTGACCAGGCCATCGAGGAGAAGATTCGCAACTACGCCCGCTGGAACGCGATGGCGATGGTGCTGCGGGCCAACAAGGATACGAATGTCGGCGGCCACATCGCGAGCTATGCCTCGGCGGCGACGCTCTACGACGTCGGCTTCAATCATTTCTGGCATGCGCCCTCTGCCGACCACGGCGGCGACCTGGTTTACGTACAGGGCCACTCCTCGCCCGGCGTCTATGCACGCGCCTTCATGCTGGGTCGATTCACCGAAAAGCAGCTCGACAATTTCCGGCAGGAAGTCGACGGTGAGGGCATCTCGTCGTATCCGCACCCATGGCTGATGCCGGACTTCTGGCAATTTCCCACGGTGTCGATGGGCCTGGGCCCGCTGATGGCGATCTACCAGGCGCGGTTCATGAAATATCTCCAGGACCGCGAGCTCGCCCACACCGAAGGCCGCAAGGTCTGGGCGTTCATGGGCGACGGCGAGATGGACGAGCC
>JBDUCE010000287.1:0-4187 GCA_040003635.1 Betaproteobacteria bacterium | reverse complement strand
GCCTGATCGTGCTCGGCATCGCCATCGCTTCACGCTGACCGTGGCCGCCGCGTTTGCCTCGATCGCGGTCGTGATTCCGTGTTACCGCGTGAAGGAACAGGTGCTCGCGGTGATTGCGGACATCGGTGCGGAAGTGCAACGCATCTATGTCGTGGACGATGCGTGCCCCCAGGCGACCGGACGGTTCGTGCGCGAGCAATGCCGCGACGCCCGCCTCACGGTGATCATCCACGACCGGAACCGCGGCGTCGGCGCGGCCGTGGTGAGCGGTTACCGCGCTGCCTTGGCCGACGGTGCCGATGTCATCGTGAAAATCGATGGTGACGGACAGATGGATCCCGCCTGCCTGCCGCAGATCGCGGGCCCCGTCGCCGCCGGAGTGGCGGACTACGCCAAAGGCAACCGGTTCTACGACTTCGAGTTGCTGGACGAAATGCCGCGGCTGCGCCTGGTCGGCAATGCGATCGTCTCTTTGGTGAGCAAGATCGCGAGCGGCTACTGGGATGTGATGGATCCGACCAACGGCTACACCGCGGTACATCGCGCCGCTCTGCAGCGCTTGCCGCTCGACAAGCTCGACTCGCGCTACTTTTTCGAGTCGGACATGCTGTTTCGCCTCTATACCATCCGCGCGGTGGTGCAGGATGTGCCATTGCCGTCCCGCTACCGAGGCGAGCCGAGCAGCCTCTCATTGCCGCGCGCCGCGTTGGCGTTTCCGGTGAAATACGCACGGGCGACCGTCAAGCGGATTTTCTACGCCTACTTCCTGCGCGATTTCAATGCCGGCACGCTGCTGCTGGTCCTGGGCGGCGTGCTGGCGGGCGCAGGTGCGGCGTTCGGCGCCTGGGAATGGCACCGGTCGATCGTTAGCGGAGTGCCCACTACATCGGGAACGGTGATGCTCGCCGCACTGCCCGTGCTCGCGGGCCTTCAGCTCCTGCTGTCCGCACTGCAGTTCGACATCCAGAATGTGCCGCGTATTCCGTTGCAACAACTCGATGCACAGCGCGCCTTGCCGCGCGGCGTTGCTGCCGAAGTCACCCGCCGTTCGGCTTGAGGGTACCGACCACTCGGCCGTGGGCCCGCCAGAGGGGCACGATACGGTCGGAACAGAACGCGCGAATGGCCGGCGTGTCCTCCGCCGTGAAGGGATCACGGCACACCACGTGCGTCAGGCGAAACCGCTGCACCACCTGCATCACGGCGTATTCCGAATCGGCCGTTGCGATCGGCTCGAACGCGGCGACGTCATGCCAGTTGGTGGCGCGGGAGTAGCCGAGGTATCCCGCGGGATTGGGTGCATTGGGCGTCAGGAAACCCACGCGTGCGTCCGGTGGAAGCAGGCGATTGAGGGTTTCGCCGATCAGCCGGTCCGGCATGAATGTGGCGAGATAGCGTTCGCGGGCGCCGGCATCGAAACCACAGCGTGAGCAGAGCACCGAATTGATCCAGCTCCCGGTGTAGATGAGGCGAATTTGAAGGACGCCGACCACGGTCCCGATGGCGAGGATGGCGACACTGGTGACCCGGCGCGCAGGCAAGGCGGCGAGGCTCCAACCGCCGAGAACCGCAAGCAGGAAGAATGCCGGCAGCAGGTAACGAAGGTATGACTGTTGCAAATACACGGTGATGAAAAAGAATGCGCCGAGGAAGAGCAACGCCGCCGGAGCGCGCCATTGGCCCCGGCGCAACAGCGCGACGATAATGAGGGGGATCAGGAGCAGCCAGTGGAAACCCGCCGCACCGTCGAATCCCTCGATGAAAGAGTGACTCTGCATGATCGTCTCGTGCAGCGTCCATGGTCGTAGCGGCGTGACGTAGGTATCGTTGGAAAAATTCTGGCTGGTGTCGAAGGCCGGCGATCGGAACCAGGCGTTCAGATAGGGAAATACGGGGTTGCCAGTGCGCAGCCACGCGTTCGCATAAGGCCACGCGCCGACCGTCACCGCAAGGGCAAGGACCGCGAAATGGCGCCGGTTCCAACCGCCCGGAAGTCGCCGCCAGCCAAGCAGGATCAGGCCCGCGAAAAGTGGCGCGAGCCAGAGCACTCCGATCACCTTGCATTGCAGGGCGCCCGCAGCCAACAGTCCGAGTACGCAGATCGCTCCCGGCGACGGGTGGCGTGCGGCCTTGAGCGCCACCAGCAGTGCGGCCAGCAGATAGGCGAGCCACAGGTTCTCGGCAAAGAGCGACCCGGTTTCGAGAAAGGCGAGCGGCGTCGATGCCAGGAGCGTAATGCTGGCCAAGCCGATGGTGCGGGGCGCCTGGCGTCGAATCAGGGTGTAAAGGATGGCTGCTGCCAGCGCGCCGAAACAGAAATTGGCCAGTCGCGCCGCGGATTCACCCCCCAAAAAATAGGCCGCGGTGAAGGCCCAGTCGGCGCCCAATGGCATCAGCGCCCACGCATAGCGCCCGACATCGAACCCGAAGTGATGAGCCGATGCCATCATCAGCGGAACCTGCAGGTGCATCGTGTTGGCGTCGTATCCGGCATCGGGCTTGGCGACGATGACCAGGTGGATCACCGTCACGGTGACGAGCAGCGCCGTCCAGGAGAGCTCGAATACATCCGGGCGAAGCAATGGCGGTCGTAACAACGCTGCGGCATTCTTGATCCCGTTTGCGGCGTGCCGGTGCCCGATTACGATCGGAGCGAGCAGTGCTGCGGCATACACCGGGGCGGAATGGACATTCGCTGCTGCCGTGGCGGCGATGACGCCGATCCAGACCGTGAGGCCCAGAAGCATGGTTATCGCGCGCTCCTGTTCATCGGCGCCCACCGCACGTGCGAGAGCGCTGCCGATGATCGATGCATTGAGGAGCAGCAGCGCGATCGTCACCACCACGCCCGGGCTCATCAGCGCCATTGCCACGGCGACGGCGGTTCCCCACGCGATGATGCGCTGGGCGCGCCACGCAATCGCCATCGCGGGCAAGACCACGATGAGGGTGCAGAGCCCTAGCCGCAGGAACGGCCTCGGCTCGTACAGCGCGAAAGGCACGGCCAGGGCCGCCCGGGCCGCCCAGAGCAGGAGCGCGACATGCACCGTTCCGAGCAGGGCCAGGAGTACCCAGTCGCGGCGGCGCCACTGCGCTGCGGCGTCAGAGGCCAGCATTGCGCGGTGCGATCGGGGTCTCGGTCCCGGGGAGGAAGGCCAACACGCTTCAAGTCTGACGTAAACGGGACCTTCGGCAAAGTACAGGCGCCCTCGGGCTCCAAAGCCCCATTGGGCTTGCCGCTTGCCAATCGAGGCGGGCTGCGGTTATATTGGTGGTCATGAGCAGTGCATTCTTCGCCAACGGCCCCCAAGCGCTTCTCGCGCTGACCTCCCTTCCGGGTGGCCTGCTGCTTCTGCTGCGCCCCGCGCGCAGATAAAAAACCCCCCTTCTGTCGAGCTTTACCTGCGCCGTCCACCCGGACGGATACCCGTGTTGTTTGCTCGCCTTGGCGAGCCGAGGATGCGCCATGAGCCCGGACCCCTTCCGCAAATACCGACCGTTTTCGACCATCGATCTTCCGCACCGGCAGTGGCCGTCGGCCACGATCAGTTGCGCGCCCACGTGGTGCAGCGTCGATCTGCGCGATGGCAACCAGGCCCTGATCGAGCCGATGGACGCCGACCGCAAGCTGCGCCTCTTCCGGCTGTTGGTCGACCTCGGTTACAAGGAGATCGAGGTCGGCTTTCCCGCGGCGTCCCAGACCGATTTCGATTTCGTGCGGCAGTTGATCGTCGACGACATGATTCCGCCGGACGTGACCGTACAGGTGCTCACTCAGGCGCGGGAGTCGCAGATCGAGCGCACGTTCGAAGCGCTGGCGGGCGTGAAAAGCGCGATCGTTCATCTGTACAACTCGACCTCCACGACGCAACGGCGCGTGGTCTTCAAGATGGATCGGCCAGGCATCCAGGCCATCGCCGTGGAAGGCGCGCGGCTGATTGCGCTCGCTGCTTCAAGGCGGCCCGCCACGCGCTGGATCTTCGAGTATTCACCCGAGAGCTTCACCGCGACCGAGCTTGATTTCGCAGCCGAGGTTTGCGACGCCGTCAGCGCCGTGTGGCAGCCCACGCCGGATCACAAGATGATCGTGAATCTGCCGGCGACGGTCGAGATGTCGACCCCCAACATCTATGCCGACCAGATCGAATGGATGTCGCGGCGGCTGGCGCGGCGCGAGAGCATCGTGC
>JBDUCE010000286.1:0-4197 GCA_040003635.1 Betaproteobacteria bacterium | reverse complement strand
GCCCACCGTGCATCTCAACGTGCGCATGTTCGTGGCCCACGCCGCGGCGGCCGATGAAACGGATGCATGGTGGTTCGGCGGCGGGATGGACCTCACGCCCTATTACGGCTACGAGGAGGATGCGGTTCATTTTCATCGCAGCTGCCGTGATGCACTGGCGCCATTCCATCGCAATCTCCATCCGCGATTCAAAAAGTGGTGTGACGAATACTTCTATCTCAAGCACCGCGAGGAGCCGCGCGGCATTGGTGGAATCTTCTATGACGATTTGCAGGAGGGGGGCTTCGAGCGCTGCTTCGCCATCACCCGCAGCGTCGGTGACCATTTTCTAGCCGCTTACCTCCCGATACTGAATCGGCGCCGGGACCTGCCGTATGGCGAGCGCGAGCGCGATTTCCAGGCTTACCGGCGCGGCCGCTATGTCGAGTTCAACCTGGTGTGGGATCGCGGCACGCTCTTCGGCTTGCAATCCCAGGGCCGCACCGAAGCCATCCTGATGTCGATGCCGCCGGTCGTAAAATGGCGCTACGACTGGCGCCCGGCGGCTGGCACACCCGAGGCGAGGCTGTATAGCGAGTTCCTGACCGCGCGTGACTGGCTCGAGGAGTCCGGCCTTCCATGAGCGCATCCCACGACCCGCATCTCGTCGAAGTCTGCGTAGCCTCGGAGCCGGTTTTCGAAGGCAAGCTGTTGCACGTCCGCAAAGACCAGGTGCGCCTGCCCGATGGCAAGCTCGCCACCCGCGAATACATCGTGCACCCCGGCGCGGTGGTGATGATTCCGGTGCGCGATGATGGCCGGCTGGTGGTCGAGCGGCAATATCGCTATCCGCTGCAGCGGGTATTCATCGAGTTTCCGGCGGGCAAGCTCGATCCGGGCGAAGACGCCCTCGACACGGCGCGCCGGGAGCTGCTCGAGGAAACCGGATACACCGCCACGACGTGGACGCGCCTCGGTGTGATCCACCCGGTCATTTCGTACTCGACCGAAGCCATCGAGATGTACATCGCGCGGGGATTGAGCCACGTCGGCGCGCGGCTCGATGCCGGCGAGTTCCTGGAAATCATCGACCTCGGCGTGGATGAAATGCTCGCGCTGGTCGATGCCGGCGAGATCACCGATGCCAAGACCGTTGCGGCGTTGCTTCTCTATGCGCGCCGCTGCAGCGCCCCTTGATGATCGCGCGCACGCTGGTGATCGCCGGGCAGGTGCAAGGCGTGGGCTACCGCGACGCGATGATCGCCGTGGCACGCGCAGCCGGCGTTGTGGGATGGGTGTGCAATCGCCGCGATGGCACCGTGGAAGCGCGGGTGCAGGGAGAGTCCGCTGCCGTGGAAAAGGTCGTCGCCTGGTGCCGCCGCGGTCCGCCGGCAGCGCGGGTCAGCACCCTCGAGGCAACACCGGCCGACGCCGATGCGGCGTTGCGCGATTTCGGCTGGCGCGCCACGCAATAGGTGCGTCTCAATCGATGACCGGCGCCGTGCCCACCCCGAAAATGTCTTTCCATGCGGCGTACGAGGATCCGGCCCAGATCGGTAATACCAGCAACAAAGCCAACCCCATGGTGGCCAACCCGACCGCCAGCAGCACCAGTGACAGTCCGGCATAGACCAGGAGCGGCGCGGTGTTGAGCACGAAGGCGTGCCAGCTCGCGAGGAAGGCATCGCCGAATACCACCGGCTCGAGCAGTACATGCAACGGTACGAAGGCGACCGGCAACGATGCCAGCACGCCGATCGCATAGACGCCCATGATGGCCGGCGCCGTCAGCTCGTCGGTTCCCGCATGCCCCAGCATCAGATTGACGTCCGCAATCCACCACGCGGCGAAGACCTCCGCCGCAAACGCGATGAGGCTCGCGACGACGATGGCCGCGATGGCGCCCGGCGGCGCCCGGAAGGCACTGAACGCATAGCGCAGCCGCGGCGCGGCGTGCCGGTCGGCTGCCGCGGCGGCATAGAGCATCCCGCATGCAAACAGCGGAGCGAGCACCTTGCCCAGGAGCGGCCACGGGTCGGCCAGGAGCTGCAGTGCGAGCTCGGAGGCGAGGGTAATGAAGGCAAGCGCGATCCAGATTCCGGGCCGGCGCTTGAAAAGCCGCAGCGCATCCTCGTACCAGGTGAGCGCGTGCTGCCACGGCACTGCGTGCGCCCGAAGGTGCGGCCCGGTCGAAGGGACCGGCACCAAGGGCAGCGGCGGAGGCGTCGGAACGGACATCGCTTGGTGCGGATCAGGCGGTTTCGCCGAGATATGCGGCGCGCACCGCCGGATCGTGCAGCAGCGTCTTCGCGTCACCCGACAGCGTTATTGTGCCGGATTCCATGACGTAGCCGCGATGACTCACTTCCAGCGCGAGCTTGGCATTCTGCTCGATGAGCAAAATGGTGACGCCTTCCGCCGATACGGTGAGAATCGTCTCGAAGACCTTTTGCACCATGAGCGGGGCAAGGCCCATCGATGGCTCGTCCAGGAGCAGGAGCCGCGGCCGGGACATGAGTGCCCGGGCCATCGCCAGCATCTGTTGCTCGCCACCCGAGAGCGTTCCTGCGGTCTGGCGGCGGCGCTCCTTGAGACGCGGAAAGAGGCCGAACGCACGCTCCACATCCTGGCGGACGCCGGCCGCATCGACGCGCACGTAGGCGCCCATCGCCAGGTTTTCCTCGATGGTGAGGGCGCCGAATACGCCACGACCCTCCGGCACCATGACCAAGCCCCGGCGTACCAGCTCGAACGGCGCGCGCCCGGTGATCATCTCGCCGGCATAATGCACCGCGCCATGCTTGACCGGCTGCACGCCGCAGATGCCTTTGAGGGTGGTCGTCTTGCCGGCACCGTTGGCGCCGATGAGACATACGAGCTCACCCGTGGCGACGGTGAGATCGATGCCCTTTACCGCCTGGATGCCGCCATAGGCCACCTGCAGATCCCTGACCTCGAGCAATGCCTTGCTCACGTCCGCCGGATCCGCCCCCGGGGGGCCGGGCGCAGCGCTCATGCCGCGCCCTTGAGGTTGAGTGTCACGTCGCCACCGAGATAGGCCGCAATGACCTGCGGATCCTTTTGCACGTCGGCGGCGCTTCCCTCGGCGATCTTCTTGCCGTAGTCGAGCACCAGCACGCGGTCGCAAACACTCATCACGAGCTTCATGTCGTGCTCGATGAGGAGGATGGTCGTGCCGTCGCGCCGGATGTCCTCGAGCAGGGCGCGCAAGCCGGCGGTTTCGGTCGCGTTCATTCCCGCCGCCGGCTCGTCGAGGGCGAGCAGCTTGGGATCGGTGGCAAGCGCCCGGGCGATTTCGAGGCGGCGCTGGTCGCCGTAGGCAAGATGCTTGGCCAGGTCGTTGGCCCGCTTGGCGACGCCCACGTAATGGAGAAGCTCGTAGGCGCGCTTTTCGATCGCCTTTTCTTCGGCGCGGGTGCCCGCGTCGCGCAGCACCGCTCCGAGCACGCCGGCCCGCGTGCGCACATGGCGCCCGACCATCACGTTCTCGAGTGCGGAAAGATTGGCGAACAGGCGAATGTTCTGGAACGTGCGGGCGATGCCACGCGCTGCCACCTCATGCGGCTTCAAGTCGGCAAGTGGTTGTCCGTCGAACACGAACGTGCCGGCGTCGGCAGCGTAGATGCCCGTCAGGACATTGAAGAGCGACGTCTTGCCGGCGCCATTGGGGCCGATCAAGCCGTAGATTTCGCGGTGCCGGATAGTGAAGCTGACGCTGGCCAACGCCTGCACGCCGCCGAAGCGCTTGGTGATGCCGGTCGCCTCCAGCAACGTCATGCGCCTCGGCCTCCGCGCGTCACATTGTTGTGCAAGGCCGGCAGTGTCGGCCTCGAGGCGCCTTCGCATCCCCGTTCCGTGGCCCGTCGGCCTCCGTAGGGCTGAAGGCGTGCACAATCCGTTAGTGTCGTTCTCCCAAGTCGATTCGGCCCGGTCGCATCCCCGCAAACGGCATGCGGGGCCCCTGCTCCCGGCCTCACGCCTCGGCTCCTCGGCTCATGCGCCTTCCTCCAGCTCCCGCTTGCGCAGTGCCGAAGGCAGGATGCCGGCGGGCCGGAACAGCATCATCAGCACCAGGGCCAAGCCAAAGAGCAGCATGCGGATGACTTCCGGCTCGATGATCATCCGGCCGAAGATCGCGCGTTGCACCGGCTCCACGGTATAGCGCAGGACCTCGGGCACGAAGGACAGGAGCAGCGC
>JBDUCE010000285.1:0-4198 GCA_040003635.1 Betaproteobacteria bacterium | reverse complement strand
CGGAATCCTCATGTACCCACTCAGGTCCGGGCGATGACGCACCCCGCCTGCCGCAATTTCGTCGAAAGGAGGGCGGGCGCGCTGTCAAGCAGCCACAACGAGTAGTCAGCCCGAAATTGCCAGCGATGATGAGCGATGCGGTGCGGCGCGATACGAGCCGGCGTCGGCCAGCACCGGTTCAGATCACGTACGCGCGTCCGGGTCGAGCGTTGACAGCGTTGCAGCATCGATGCCACTCTCGGTGGAATCGCATCCTCACCGGTCCAGGACATGTCCGCAAGAAAGAACGCAACCGGGAAGGCGTTCGTACCCGTGTTGGATCTGCAGGTCCGTGCGTCCTGGTTGTACTACGTCGAAGGCCTGACGCAGTTGCAGATCTCCCGCATCATGAAAACCAGCCGCGCCAAAGTCATCCGGCTGCTGGCCGCGGCGCGTGACAGCGGCATCGTGCGCATCCGGATCGACGCGCAGGGAAGCGAGCAGATCGCGCTGGAGCGGCAGCTCATCGGCCGGTATGGCTTTCGCGAGGTGGTGGTCGTTCCCGCCCCGGCGGACCCCGACGCCGTCGCCGCGGTCGTTGGATACGCTGCCGGCATCTACCTGGCCGCGCAGGTGCGCGACGGAATGTCGATCGGTGTCGGCTGGGGGTCGACGCTCCACATGAGCCTCAAGGCGATCGGCGCCCAGCCGTGCGCGCGCTTGTCGGTCGTGTCGCTCTTGGGCGGCATGACGCATTCGCGGGCCGTCAATCCGTCGGCCGTGTCGCGGCGCATCGCGGATGCCTTCGGTGCGGACTGTTTTCAGCTTACCGCTCCGGTTTTCGTCGCCAACGAAGCGATCCGCACCGCGCTATGGAAGGAACCCGGATTGCGAGACCTGCGGGCCCGCGCCCGCCGCATCGACCTGGCGCTGGTCAGCGTCGGCGATGTCAGTGAGGGAGCGACCCTTTTTCGCGAGGGGCTGTTGCCGCGATCCCAGATTGCCGGCTTGCTCGACGCCGGTGCGGCCGGCGAGGTGCTATGTCACTTTGTCGACGCGGAAGGACGCGTGGTAGACCATCCGGTGAACCGGCGGGCAGTTGCCATCGATCTGCGCGATCTGCGCCGGGTCCCGAAGATCGTCTTTGCCGCCGGCGGACGGAGAAAAGTCGGTGCCATCCGGGCGGCGCTGAAGGCCCTCGCCGCCAACGTGCTCATCACCGACGAGGCAGCGGCGCGCGGGCTGCTCGAGCAGTGATTGTCGCTCGTGCATCCGCGAGGTTCGGTCTCCATTCAGTTTAGGGCCTGTTCACACTACACGCATGCGTGCGAGCGGGTGGCATGGGGCACCAATCAAGGCGCTCGACGACGCCAAGACGATGCTGATCGAATACGACGATGTCGAGGAGCGCCGGGTGGCGCTCGAGGCCCTGAAGGGCGTCGAAGACCGTACCTATGTGCAGGTCGAAGGCTCTCCCCGGGTGTACGCGATTGCCGACGAGGATCTCGAGCGCGAGAATGACCGGAAAACGCCTTCCGTGCACTTCCTGCGCTTCGAGCTCACCGCCGAAATGATCGCGGCACTCAAGGATGGGATGAGTCTTGGCCTGGGCGTCGACCATCCGGGTATGCCGCGCAGGTTTTGGCGGTGAACCGCGGACCCGCGCCGCGCTTTTGCGCGATTTTGCCTGAATAGCCCCGACGAGCAGGATCGCCCTCGGTCCAGGTGATCGTGCTCGATAAGTGTCGCCCACGACGCCTCGGCAGAAGCCTCGCACGGAACTCCGATTACATATCCACAGGCGCCGCC
Organism: Betaproteobacteria bacterium; assembly: GCA_040003635.1. Taxonomy (GTDB): domain Bacteria; phylum Pseudomonadota; class Gammaproteobacteria; order Burkholderiales; family Casimicrobiaceae; genus CAIWHR01. The sequence goes on along the minus strand of JBDUCE010000285.1, from coordinate 2,410 downwards.
GCCGGCGCCAGCACGGCGGCGGCGCCGGCTGGAAACACGGCGGTGACGCGAATGCCCTGTCCTTGCAGTCCGCTCTCCAGTTCGAGCGTACCCTGGTAGCGTTCGGCCACCTCATTGACGATCGCAAGTCCGAGCCCCGATCCCTCACCCGTCGTCCCCGGCAACCGGTAGAACCGCTCGAGGACCTTCCTTCGTTCGCCTGCAGGGATGCCGGGCCCGTCGTCTTCGACCGTCACGAAAGGCCGGCCGCGGGAGAGGCCGCAGCGCACCGTCACCGATCCTCCCGCGGGCGTGTAGCGCAACGCGTTGTCGATGAGGTTGTCGAGCAAGTCGCCGATGAGCACGGGATCGGCCATCACCGGGGCAGGCTCGAGCGCAAAGCCCAGGTCCAGGCCTCGGTGCAACGCCTGCGGCACCCACCGCTGTGCTGCCTCTTCCGCCGTGTCCTTGATGTTCACGACCTGGAGCTGCCTGGTAACGGGGCCATCGCCTGCTGCCCGTGCGAGTGCCAGTAGCTGCCGGGTAAGATGGCCTGCGCGAACCACCGCACGATGCAGTCGCTCCAGCTCGTCGCGCGCCTCCGGCTGGTGCTCGCGACGCAGCAGCAGCTCGAGATGCATCTGCAGGCCGGCGAGCGGAGTTCGAAGCTGGTGGGCGGCATTGGCGACGAATCGCTGTTGCGAAGCGGCGACCTCGCGCATGCGCGCAAGCAGGGCGTTGAACGCGTCGACCAACGGCAACAGCTCTTCCGGCGCGTCGGCGTCGGCGACAGGCGTCAAATCCTGGGCACGTCGTGCGAGAAGCTGGGTCCTGACACGCTGCAGCGGTTCGAGCCCATGCGTAACGCCGGCCCACGTCGCCAACATCGACACGATGGCTATGAGCACGGTCGGCACGAGCTCGGAAGCGACGATCTCCCAGACAAGCCGGTGACGCTTGTTCAGCGTCTCTCCGACCTGGACGACGAGACCTCCGGCGTTGCGCAGTGCCGCGATGCGCACCGGACGATCGCGGTAGGTGCCATCCCGGAACTCGTGCTTGCCGGGTGCAATATCGCTGACAGGATTGAGCCCATCGGTCCCGGCGATAATCCTGCCGTCCGGAGCGCGAATCTGGAACACGATCTCGTCCGTCTGATCATAGACGAGCGCTTCCAACGCCTTCGCCGACATGTCCAGACGTGCACCATGGCCGCTCACGAATACGTTGCTCGCCAACTGCACGGCAGGATCGAGCAGCGAGCGATCGTAAGCGTCGTTGGTCGCGCGCACGGCACCCCAGTAGGAGATGATGGCGGCGGCGCTCACCAGCAGGAGCAATCCTGCGGTCAGGAAGCCCATCAGATGCCGGCGGATGCTGGCCGGAGGGTTACTAGCGATCGTCCGTCTCCCAGATGTAGCCGAAGCCCCGCACGGTGCGGAGCTTGCTTCCTGCGGGTCCCAGCTTCGAGCGGAGCCGCGAGACGTAAACCTCGACGGCGTTGGGAGAGAGCTGTTCGTCGAGGTGCAGCCCGCTGCTGATCTGATCCTTGCTGACAACGCGACCGGGTCGCGCGACGAAGAGCTCGAGCAGATTCCACTCGCGCGGAGTGAGCTCGATCGGCACGCCACGCACGGTCGCGCGCTTCGCCGCGCGGTCGAGCTGCAGCGCGCCATAACTCGAAGACGCGGAAACCGACGCGGACCGCCGCAGCACTGCACGCACGCGGGCCTCGAACTCGGTCACCGAGAACGGCTTGGTCAGGTAGTCATCCGCACCGAGATCCAGTCCCCGCACGCGATCGTCGACGCCATCGCGCGCGGTCAGCACCAGCACGTGGGTGTTGATCTCCCGTCCCCGCAGCCGTCGCAGAACTTCGAACCCGCTGATGTCGGGTAATCCGATATCCAGGACGACCAGGTCGAACTCCGTGCTGCGCAACGCGCGGTCGGCGGCGACTCCGGTGCTGACGCGGTTGGTGGAATGCCCGGCGCGACGAAGAATGCTCTCCAGGCCCGCTGCGAGGAGGGCATCGTCTTCAACGACCAGTGCGCGCACGTTATATCAAGGCGGGTGGGCGGGAATCATGCTGGCCAGCAGCGGGCCGCGGCGAAACGTCAGCGTACGCAGCGTGCGGCGCGCCGTCCAACACCAGCGACGTGGACGGAGGCGCCTGCACCCGATGTTGTGCCAATCGTGATGTTACGCGCGTAACGGCTATCGTAGAGGTCCGGCGGAGCTCGGCATTCGAGCCTGTCCGGATCCCGAGCATGCCGGACCCGCCGCCGGGTTCGCACCGAACCCGGCGGATCCGTCAAAGGTTGCGACTAGCCGCCGCCGATTATATACACGGCAACTCCGCCCTCGCCGGTTCCGAAGAGCTCACAACCGGCCGGGCAGCCCGCGGGAGCGATGACCGACGAGAACGGCA
>JBDUCE010000014.1:0-14347 GCA_040003635.1 Betaproteobacteria bacterium | reverse complement strand
TTCAGCGTCGAGGCCATGCGCACGGTCGCCATCGCCGGCGAGCGCGCGTCCTCGACTGCGGTCCGGGCAGCGCTTCGTGACGGCGACATGGCGCGCGCCACCGCCTTGCTGGGACGGCCGTACCGCATTTCGGGTCGCGTGGGCCACGGGGCGAAACTCGGCCGCAACCTCGGCTTTCCGACGGCCAATATTGCGCTTCGCAATCGGCCGCCCCTTACCGGGGTCTTCGCCGTGCGCGTGCACGGCTTGCGCGATGGGCCGCACCTGGGGGCCGCCAGCGTTGGCGTCCGGCCAACGGTAACCGCAACCGGACCGACGTTGCTCGAAGTTTTTCTGTTCGACTTTGACGAAGCCATCTACGGCCAGCGGCTGCACGTGGATTTCATGCACAAGCTCCGGGATGAAGCGCGGTATGACAATCTGGAAGCGCTGCGCCGGCAGATTGGCGATGACGTGGCGCAGGCGCGCGCCTTTTTTGCCAACCTTAAGACCATGGCGGCATGATGTCCGAAGCACCGAAGAACGATTACAAGAGCACGCTCAACCTGCCGGACACCGCGTTTGCGATGCGCGGGGATTTGGCCAAGCGTGAGCCCGGCTGGGTCAAGGCCTGGCAGCACCACCACGTGTACGAGGCGATCCGCGCCGCCTCGGCCGGGCGGCCGCGCTATGTGCTGCACGACGGGCCGCCGTACGCCAACGCCGACATCCACATCGGCCACGCGGTCAACAAAATACTGAAGGACATCGTCGTCAAGAGCAAGACGCTGGCGGGCTTCGATGCGCCCTACGTGCCCGGCTGGGATTGCCATGGCATGCCCATCGAAGTGCAAATCGAAAAAACATACGGCAAGCACATTCCCGTCGAGGAAACCCAGCGCCTTGCCCGCGCCTATGCGGCGGGGCAGATCGAGCGGCAGAAAGCGGGATTCGAGCGCCTGGGCGTGCTCGGCGACTGGAGCCATCCCTATCGCACCATGGATTTCCGGAACGAGGCCGACGAGATCCGGACACTGGGCCGCATCCTCGAAAAGGGGTTCATCTATCGCGGCCTGAAACCCGTGAACTGGTGTTTCGACTGCGGCAGCGCGCTCGCCGAAGCGGAGGTCGAGTACGAAGACCGGCAGGACATTGCTGTCGACGTGACGTTTGCCATCGAGGAAGCCGACCGCGACAAGCTTGCGCGCGCCTTTGGTCTCGCCACCCTGCCTGCCGGTCCCGCGATGGCGGTCATCTGGACGACGACGCCGTGGACCCTTCCCGCCAACCAGGCGCTCAATGTCCATCCCGAACTGGAGTACGCGCTGGTGGCCACGCCGCGCGGCCATCTCGTGCTCGCCGCCGAGCTCGTCGATACCTGCCTCGCGCGGTTCCATCTCACCGGCGTGGTGGTGGCGAAGACCAAGGGTGCGGCCCTGGAGCACCTTCGGTTCCGGCATCCTTTTTTTGATCGTGCGGCGCCGGTGTATCTCGGGGAGTATGTGACGCTCGAGCAGGGCACCGGCATCGTGCACAGTTCGCCGGCGTATGGCATCGAGGACTTTCTGTCCTGCCGCCGCTACGGGATGCGCGATGACGAAATGCTCAACCCGGTGCAGGGCGACGGCCGTTTCGCCGGCAGCCTGCCGTTCTTCGGCGGCGAAAAGATCTGGGAGGCCAATCCGCAGATCATCGACAAGCTGCGCGAAACCAACAAGTTGCTCCACGCCGAAAAGTTCACGCATAGCTACATGCACTGCTGGCGACACAAGACGCCGATCATCTATCGCGCCACGATCCAATGGTTCGCCGGCATGGACGCGGTGCCCGGATGGCAGGATCACGCGCCGCGGCAGACCTTGCGCACGCTGGCACTGGAGGGCATCGAGGCCACGCGGTTTTATCCCGCGTGGGGCAAAAGTCGGCTGGCCGCGATGATCGCCAACCGCCCCGACTGGACGTTGTCGCGGCAGCGGCAATGGGGCGTACCGCTGCCCTTTTTCGTGCACAAGGAAACCGGGGCCTTGCATCCGCGAACGCTGGAGATCGTGGAAGCAGTCGCGCAACAGGTCGAGCAGCGGGGCATCGAGGCCTGGCAAACCTTCGATCCCGATGACCTGATCGGCGACGACACCGCGCATTACGACAAGATCAAGGACACGCTCGATGTCTGGTTCGATTCCGGCTCGACCCATCAGACCGTGATGGGCGGCCCCGGCGGCCGCACCACGCACGCCGGCTCGCACCCGGACCAGACGGCATTCCCGGCCGACCTCTATCTCGAGGGCTCGGACCAGCATCGCGGCTGGTTTCATTCTTCGCTGCTGGTCTCGTGCATGCTCAATGGCGTGCCACCGTACAAGGCATTGCTTACCCACGGCTTCGCGCTCGATGGCGAGGGTCGCAAGATGTCCAAGTCGAAGGGCAATGTGGTGTCGCCGCAAAAGGTGTCCGACAGCCTGGGTGCGGAAATCCTGCGGCTGTGGGTGGCGGCTTCCGACTATTCCGGCGACCTCCTCATCTCCGACGAAATACTGAAGCGCGTGGTGGACAGCTATCGGCGCATTCGCAACACGCTGCGCTTCCTGCTTGCCAACACTGCGGATTTCGAGCTCGCGCGCGATGCGGTGCCGGTGGCGCAGATGCTCGAAGTGGACCGTTACGCGCTCGCCGCTGCACGGCGAATGGCGCAAGCCGCGCGCGACGATTACGAGCGTTTCGAGTTCCATCTCGTGGTGCAGCGATTGCAGACGTATTGCTCGGAGGACCTCGGCGGCTTCTATCTCGACATCCTGAAGGACCGGCTGTATACGGCAGGCAAGACGGGCCTCGCGCGGCGCTCGGCGCAGACGGCGCTGTGGCACATCGCCGACGCGTTGCTGAAGCTCATGGCGCCGGTGCTCTCTTTTACCGCCGAGGAGGCGTGGCGGTTGCGCCATCCGCACGATCCCTCCATCTTTTGTCACACCTGGCTCGATGCGCTTCCGGTCATTGACGATGAAACGGCCCTCACCGGGAAATGGGGGCGCATCCTGGCCATCCGCGCGGCGGTCCTCAAAGAGCTCGAAGCCGTGCGGGCGGCGGGCCGGATCGGCTCGTCGCTGCAGGCCGAAGTCGCCGTCAGCGCGCTTCCGGACGATCATGCCGCGCTCGCGTCGCTCGGTGACGATCTGCGTTTTGTGTTCATCACGTCGGCGGCCACCACTGCGCCCGGTGATGCGCTCGCGATTCACGTCACCCCCAGCATCTTTCCCAAATGCGAGCGTTGCTGGCATTACCGCGCGGACGTCGGGACCGACCCAGCGCATCCCGTACTGTGCGGTCGCTGCCGCACGAACCTCTTCGGCGCCGGCGAGCGCCGCGTTTTCGCGTGAAGTGCGGATTGGCTTGACATGAATCCAGCCGGCAGCAGCGCACCCTTGGACAATCGCACGCGGAGGCCGGCGCCGCGATGGCATGTGTGGCTGTGGCTGAGCCTGGCCATCCTCGCCGCCGATCAGGCCACCAAGGCCGGCGTACTGGCCACGTTTCAGCGCGGCGAGGAAAAGGTGGTGACCTTCTTCTTCAGCCTGGTCCTTACGTTCAATCCGGGTGCCGCGTTCAGCTTTCTTGCCGGCGCGGGCGGTTGGCAGCGCTGGCTGTTCGCCGCTATTGCGCTCGCCGCCACGGCGCTCATCACCTGGCTCCTGCGTCGCGGCGGTGATCGCTGGTATTGCCTCGGGCTCGCCCTCATACTCGGGGGAGCGCTGGGTAATCTGTGGGATCGGCTGACGATCGGTGCGGTCGTCGATTTCCTGCTGTTTCATTACGGGCACTGGTTCTATCCGGCATTCAACGTGGCCGACAGTGCGATCACACTCGGTGCCGGGCTCCTCATTTTCGACAGCTTCCGGCAGCGCCGGACGCGCGGTGACCGGCCGGCGGAAAGGCATGCCGGCGCCGACGATGCGAAAGGATCGTGATGGAGGTATTGCTCGCGAACCCGCGGGGGTTCTGTGCCGGTGTCGATCGCGCGATTGCCATCGTCGAACGGGCACTGGCTCAATTCGGCGCGCCGATCTATGTGCGGCATGAAGTCGTCCATAACAAGTTCGTCGTCGACGATCTGCGGGCCAAGGGCGCCATTTTCATCGAGGCGCTGGACGACGTGCCGGCGGGTGCGACCCTGGTGTTTTCCGCGCACGGGGTACCCAAAGCCGTACGCGATGAGGCCGCCGCGCGCGGACTGCGCGTTTTCGATGCGACATGCCCGTTGGTGACCAAGGTGCATGTCGAGGTGGTCAAGATGCACGAGCAGGGCCGCGAGATAGTCATGATCGGGCACGCCGGTCATCCGGAGGTCGAAGGGACGATGGGGCAGGTGACCGGGCGCATTCACCTCGTCGATTCCGTCGCCGCTGTGGAGCGGCTGCAGATCGCCACGCCCGACCACCTTGCCTACGTCACCCAGACCACCCTCTCGGTCGATGATGCGGCGCAGATCGTACTGGCCCTGAAGCGTCGCTTTCCGGCCATCGTGGGGCCGAAGAAAGATGACATCTGTTACGCCACTCAGAACCGGCAGGATGCAGTGAAGCTCCTCGCACCGCAGGTCGATGTGGTGATCGTGGTCGGCAGCCCGAGCAGCTCGAATTCGAACCGCCTGCGAGAAGTGGCGGCCAATCGCGGCATCCCGGCGCACATGGTCGATCGCGCCGATCAGATTGCGCCTGAATGGATCGCCGGCAAGGGTCGCGTCGGCGTGACGGCGGGTGCATCGGCGCCCGAAGTGCTGGTCAAGGAAGTGATCGACCGGCTACGCGCCCTGGGTGCCGGTGCAGTGCGCGAGTTGCACGGCACTCCCGAGCATGTGGTGTTTCCGCTGCCGAAGGGACTCGTTCCCGGCGCCGTGCCGGGCGCGGCAAGGCGCTGATCCATCCACCGGGGAGCGGGTCAGGATTCGTTGCTCCCGGCCGCAGCCTCACGCTCCCGGCGATGGGCGAGGAACAGTGCGCAGAAGGCAACGACTGCAAGGAGCGCCGCCATCGCCGCCACCGCCGCATGGCGACCGCTTTCGGAAACGCCACGCACCAGTCCTTCAGCGAAGTAGAGCAACAGCAGCAGCGCCGTGAGCTGGCGCGCCCGCACCTTGCCACGGACCAGTCCGAGCCACGCCAGCGCCAGCGGCACGGCTTTCAAGGCGAGCCACGAGCCGCCTGGGCGCAGCGGTGCGAGCCAGCATTCCCAGAGCACCTGCAGCAGCACCAGCGCCGCCACCGCGGCCGTGGCAAAGCGCATGAGTCGCCATGCGCGCGGGTCGCGGGGCACTACCCGACCGGAACGAAGTCGTAGAGCTCGAACCCGGGTCCCTGCTCGACCAGTTTGGTGAGCACCGCGAAACCCTTTTCTCCGCGGTCGAGCCTGATCGCCTGCTCGACCCGGAAACGATCGACAGGAACGAGCACCTGCAGCGGATCGGCGTCCACGACGTGGGCCTTGGCGTCCTGTGGGAGCACGATCACGGGCAGCAACGCCGCCTCGGAAGCGCCCTCGGGCGCCGCCTCCGCAACCTGCGGATGATCGGAAAGGAGCTCGCACCCGAATTCGAGCCCGCCGCCCTGCAGCGCATTGCGGAACCAGCGGATGACGCCGATCTGCAAGGTCTCGCGGCCTTCGACCGTAATGGCGATGAGCTCGCTGATGCGCAGCGCCGCCGACTGCCCGTCGACCTGGCGCAATGCATACCCGGCCGGGGTATGGTTCATGACCTGGCAGTCGATCAGCGGCGGCCGCGTTGCACGCGCGCCCTGCGTGCGCTCCTTGATGTTCCGGCTTAGCTGCCAGATGCTCGCCAGCCCCGCGCAGGTCAGCACCCGCGCTTTGGATGGCAGCCGGTTGAACTGGCGCGCCGGCGGGATCGCCCACTGCCGAAGAAGACGTCGCAACAGCGCAATATAGGCGCGGCGCGAGATGCCGTCGCCGCCAACGCCCGCGGGGGCGGGAGCGCCCGCCTGCAACCCGCGCAACTCCTCCTGCAGTTGGAAGGCGAGATCGTAGGTCAGCAGGAACATTTTCTCCCCCTCGATCGCGCCGCCCTTGTTGGCCGGGAAGGGCGGAAAGTCGTGCCCCACCGGAATGATCGCAACGGCCTTTGCCATGCGATGGACCGGTTGTATCGCAGTGAGTTTGGCCCGATGCGCATGTGCCTGCACGTAGCGGATGACCGTGCCCAGTTGTCCCGGCAGAAATCCGTATGGGTTGGCGAGCGCCAGCAGGAGCACCCGGGTGTAGAGCAGCTCCGGCGTTGCATGGGGTTGTTCGACGGATGGCTGCAAATGGAGATTGCGCTCGCGTGCGAAGGCGTGAATGCGATGCGCGTCGAGCCATGTCTTGGCCGGAACCGGGGAATACGCGAGATAGCTGTTGGTGATCGTGCGCGACGTACTCTGCATGACGCGGTGGATCAACACGGCGAGCTGTTTGGCGCCGCCCAGGCGCAGCCGGCGGTCCGCCGCGCGTGAGAGCAGATGCTTGTAGGCGGTCGAGAGCTCGTCGGAGAGCGAAAGCGCCGCCTTGGCCGACTCGAGCGCGTCACCGGTCAGCGGGTGCGGGACCGTGCCGAAGCGTCGCTCGAGCGGAGACCACAATTCGTTCGCGGCGGCCCAATATCGCTCGGCAAGTTGCAGTCGCCGGCTGTCACTCAACACCACCCGGTTGGTGGCCGCCAGCGCATCGCCGATCACTCGAGCCGCGCTCGGGGGATCGCGCTTGACCATGCCGTCGAGCCACGCCGAAACCGTGGCCGGACGCGTTTCCGGGGGATGGCCGGGGTTGGCGTCGAGGGTGGGTAGACTGAGGGTCAGAGCCATGGCAAGGAAGGAGTGCCGGGCGATTGTAATGGATGCCCGCAGGCATGCGCTGCCTCATCTTGGAGGCGTCGCGCACCGCGTGGACGACGAACTGCGCTCAAGCGCGCAGGAACGCGACGATCGGCGCGACCTGGTCGGGCGTCAGCAGCGCGGGTGCATGGCCCACGCCCTCGAATTCGATGAGCTGCGGCTTTGGGCCGCGCTCGGTCATGGCGCGCGCCGTGTCCGCGGACAAGAGATCGGAATCACGCCCGCGAAGCAACAGCGTGGGGCACGCAATCGCATCCCAGATGTTCCACATCGCCGGCGGCGCAGCAGCAGCCTTGATGGGCACGCCGATGCCGGGGTCGTAGACCAGGCCCCAGCGTCCGTCGGGGCGCTCTTTGACGCTCGAGCGGGTCAGATGGTCCCATTGCGCCGCATCGAGGCTGCCGAACGGGGCCGACACGGTGCGGATGTATTGCACGATCTCGTCATAGGATGAGAACGTCGGATCGGCGCCGACGTAGGCAGCAATGCGTGCCAGCGCCGGCGCTTCGAGCGAGGGGCCAACGTCATTGATGACCATGCGCTCGACGGGATTCCCCGATTGCGCTGCGGTCACCATCCCGAGGAGGCCGCCCATCGAGGTGCCGATCCATTGCACGCGCTCGGCCCCGGTGCGCGCAATGAGCGCCGTCAGCGTGGTGAGATAGGTCGGAAAAACATAGTCGAGCGGGTCGGCCAGCCACTCGCTTTGTCCGCGGCCCGGCATATCGACGGCCACTACGCGATGCGTGGGCGCCAGCGCCTCGCCCAGCACATCGAAATCACGACCGTTGCGCGTAAGCCCGTGAACGCAGATGACTACCCGCGGATTGTCGCGCACACCCCACTCGTAATACGCGACGCGATGAAATCCATGCGCCGAGAGACTCGTGAAATGGCGGCGCCGCGGTTCCTGGAACGTGAGTGACATCGAAACGATCGGCATCGTGCGCGTGAAGGGCGCGGCCATGATAGCCGATCGGTAGGGCCTCAATAGGCGCGCTTCTCGAATTCACTCAACCGCCGCCCGGCGAGGAGAACATCGAGCCGCTGGAACGAGGGTTGGGCGAGATGGCGTATGCGCGCATCGTCGGAGAGCAGTTGCCGCATGATTTCCATCCGCCGGCGCCGCCCGCTGTCATCGAGGGAGTCGAGGGTGATACCGGTCTCCTGGAGGCAGCGCACCAACTCCTCACAGCAGCTTTGCGCGTGCTCGAACGCTTTCCAGTCGCCGCGCATGGCCGCCTGCAGCATCACCTGCGAAACGTGACCGATCGCCTCGTAATAGCCAAGCAGAATTCGCGGCTGGTCGGTGATCATGCGGCGAAGCAGCAGCGCACCGGCCGCCGGCGCGGGTTTTCATGCGCTCGAATGCGGGTACGTGCGGCGAGGCGAGGCAACGGCGTGCCGGGGAGCGAAGTCGCGCCGCCGGTGGAGAGGGATCGCGCGCAGGCCGTCGCGCGGCGTTGAATGAGCATGGGAACGGGGTCCGATTGAGGTGCCGACCTTAGCTATATCGGACGCCCGGGCACCGGCCTTGAGGCGCCGGCGCGGAACCCGGGAGCCTGGCGGGGTTTCCTTCAAGCCTGCGGCAAAGGCGCTCACGAGGCGGGGTGGTCCCGCATTTGCTTATGGCCTTGGCGTGCACCGCTGGCGGGGCCAGCCGCGACGCAATCCACCCGTATCGGTGATCAGGTGGGGGGCGATGACTGCCGCGTCAAAGCCAAAGGTGCGTCGCCGATTGGGCGGAATCGAGTCTTTGTTGCGGGTCCTGCGGGCGGCGAGTGCGATTAGAAGCGGGCGGCGGCGGGTTGTCACTGCCGAGTGCGGGGAATTTGTGACGGACAACGTCGGCCATGCCGGCGACGGTGTACCGGTTGTGGATGACGAGCGGCATCGTGGGGTGGCTGTAGCGCACAGGGGAAACACGCGTTGCCGCGGAAATCGCAGGAATCGATGGTTGGATTCGGGGGCCTCGCGCCCCTGCAAGGGAGATTGCAGCGTGAAGACCGAACAGATGCTCGACGAGATCCGTGAAGCCAATCTTACTTACCTCATTCTGGCGCAGCGCCTGCTGCGCGAGGACCGCGTGGAGGCCATGTTCCGGCTCGGCGTGAGCGAGGAAGTCGCTGAAGTGCTTGGCAACCTCAGCACCGCGCAGATCGTGAAGATTGCTGCCACCAACATGCTGATGTGCCGGTTCCGGTTCGACGACGGTATCGTCTGGAAGCTGCTGACCGGGCATCACAAGGAGCAAGGGGTCGCCGGTGTTCATGCCGCGATCCTGATGGCCGCGCCGCTCGCCGAGGCGGCGTAGCCCATGCGCTGCAGGAGCGTGGTCGATGACGCGCGCGAGGTGTCGCGCGCCACCGAGCTCATCGAGCTTGGTGCGCGGCTGCAGGTGCTCGAAGCCGAGACGCAACTTTCGCGCGAGCGCCTTCTCAGGCTCTACAAGGAGCTTCGCGGCAAGTCGCCTCCGAAAGGCATGCTGCCATTTTCGACCGACTGGTTCGTCACCTGGATGCCGAACGTGCACTCATCGCTTTTCATGGCGGTGTACCAGCATCTCATCAAGTCAAGCGCGCTCGAGCCCATCGACGCCATCATCCGGGCGTATCGGCTATATCTCGAGCAGTGCAGCACCCAGGCCCTGGAGGTGGAGCTTTCGGTCACCCGCGCATGGCGGCTGGTGCGTTTCCTCGATGCCGGCATGTTGCGGCTGGCGCCTTGCACCGCGTGCAACGGGCGCTTCGTGGTGCGCGATTATGACCTCACCCACCACTACGTGTGCGGCCTGTGCAAGATGCCTTCGCGCGCCGGCAAGACGCGCGCCGCAGCGCGAATAGCGGCCTAAAACCGCGCCTGATCGCGCAATCGCCTTTCGCCACGCGGCCGAATAATGCGCTTTGTGTTGCAACAACCACCGGGGAAATCATGATGAATGCCACGATTCGGCAGCACGTCGCAGGCGGCGCGGCGAACACGCAGCAGCGGGTGAAGGAGTTTGCGCCGCTGGTGCGCCGCATGGCGTATCACCTCACCGCCAAGCTGCCGCCCAGTGTTGCGATCGACGACATCGTGCAGGCCGGCATGATCGGACTGATGGATGCGGCCACCCGCTATCAGGAAGGACAGGGCGCGCAGTTCGAGACCTTTGCCTCGCAGCGCATCCGCGGTGCGATGCTCGACGAACTGCGCCAGAACGACTGGCTGCCGCGCAAGACGCGCAAGGCTTTGCGCCAGGTCGAAATGGCGGTCAGCCGGCTCGAACAACGATTGGGCCGCGCACCCACCGAGCCGGAAATCGCGCGCGAGCTCGACGTGCCTCTGGCGCAGTACCAGGCGGTGTTGCAGAACGCCCGCGGTTACGAGCTCGTCCATCTCGAGGATTTCGGGCGCGATGGCGATGACGATTATCTCGAGCGGCATTGCCCCGACGTGCGCGCCGACCCGTTGCAGTTGCTGCAAGGCGCGCGCTTTCGCGACGCCTTGATTCAGGCCATCGAGATGCTGCCCGAGCGCGAGAAGCTCCTGATGGGACTCTATTACGAGCACGATCTCAATTTCAAGGAGATCGCGACGGTTCTCGACGTGAGCGAATCGCGCGTGTGCCAGTTGCACACCCAGGCGGTGTCGCGCCTGCGCTCCCGGCTGGTTCATTCCTGATATATAGGGGAAAGCGAGCGTTGCGGTGGCTAGGCAACGCTGGCGCGCCGTTGCTGATCATCCCGCCGTTGCTGATCATCCACCTGGCGGATGTTGATGAGATGGCCGTTGCGGACATTGACCTGCCGGGCCTCGGCCGCCACCGCGCGTAAGCTCGCCCAATCATCATGGATCGGCGCCGCGAGCGCCTCGGGCAGCGACCCGGTTTGGATGCCCTGCGGTGTCACGGCCATGCCCGATTCGATCAATAGCTCCACCCGCGCTCGCGCGAGCACCTCGAGCTCACCGATGCGCCGCAACTTGGCCTTGGCGGCCTCGGTGACGCCCTCGTGATCGGCCGCCTGCAGCGCCTGCTGCTCGCGGACCAATACCAGCAAAAGGGCACGGTGGCCCTCGATTTCCGCGCGAAGCACCGCGCGAAGCGTGCCCACGACGGAGGCGTCGAATGGCATCAGGAATATTTCCGCAACCCCGCCAAAGCACCGGAGAGCATCGCATCGGCCAGCGCTTCCGCACTCACCCGCAGCCGGCCCGCCTCGAGCGCCTCGACCGCCGCCGCGACCTTGGCCGGGCTGACCCCGGCGCTCGCCCCGGTGCGATCGGCAAGGGCCGGCAGCGGCTGCTGAGTCAAGGGAAGGCCACCGTCCCGGTCCCAGTCGGCGCATTGGCGGCGGGTGCGCCACTGCCGGCGGTTGGTGCGGGCGGGCGCGACTGATGCGTTGTCGATCTCGGTCGCCGGGGCGGCAGGGTGGCTTTTCATGCGTGTCCATTCAACGCTGCTGGAGGTGATCCCCGTGGCCGGTGGCGTCGTGCCCGGCTCGGTATGGAGGCTATCGGCACGCGGGTCCCGGAACTTGAAGGACGGCGCGAGTACGCTCAAGAGGCGCGTTTGCGACCCGGTTATCCCGGATCGCGCAGGGTGCGATCCATCATCAACAGCATCGCCGCCGTGGCCCCCCAGATGAAGCGTTCACCATAGGGGATGGCCCAATAATCCCGCCGCCGCTCCCCCAGCATCCGGAAGTGGCGCTGCTGATTCGCCGGGTCAAGGAGGTGGGCGAGCGGGACCTCGAAGACTTCCGCGACCTCGATCGGATCGGGCCGCAATTCGAAGGGCGGCTCGACCCAGCCCACGACCGGAGTCACGCGAAAGCCGGTCACCGTCTCGTACGTGGCAAGCTCGCCCAGGACGGCGACGCGTTCGCGCGCCAACCCCACCTCCTCATAAGCTTCGCGCAACGCCGCTGCGGCCAGGGAAGGGTCGTCCGGCTCCACGCGGCCGCCGGGAAAGCTGATCTGGCCCGGATGATCGGGAAGATCGGCGCTGCGCTGGGTGAGCAGCACCTGCAGACCTTCGGGACGATTCACGAGGGGCACGAGCACGGCGGCGGGCGTTGGCGTGCCTTCGCGTCCGGGCAGGCGAAAGCCGTCGGAAAGGTTGCGCAACTCAGGCGGGATGGGTCGTGCGAGTCGTTCGGCAAGCCAGGCTTGCTGTGCTGCGGGGGAAAGTTCGAACAGCGCAAGCATCGGCGGGTGGCCGCAAGACCGGCGGCATGCGGACCATCACCATTGTACCGGGCGACGGCGGGGCTTCCGGTTTGCGCTTCCGCCCGCCAAACGCCTCGGCGCGTCAAGGAGCGGTCGAATGCGTGACATCGATACGCGTGACATCGCTACGCGTGACATCGCTACGCGTGACAACGAGCGAGCGACATCGGGACGCGCGGCATCGCCGGTCAGGCGGAGGCCTCGCGCTTGACGCCCTCCACGGTATCTTCACCCTGCGCCTGCCCGCGCGCCGTGAATTGCGCACCGAGCAGAATGATCGCGGGACCAGTGAACTGCGTGGCCACCATGGCGGGCAACCCCGCCAGCGTGGTGTGAACGTGACGGGATTCCGGGAGCGATGCGTTTTCGACGATCGCTACCGGCGTTGCCGCGGGCTTCCCCGCCGCGATCAGCGCGGCCGCGATTGCGGCTGCCTGTCCCACACCCATGTAAATGGCTGCCGCATCCGCCGCCATGAGTGGTGCCAGCCATTCGCCGGGCTGCGCGCCTTCGCCGACGCGCGGCGTCACGAAGACGATGCTGCGGATGGCGCCGCGCTGGGTGAGCGAGATTCCCAGTGTGGCACTCGCGGCGAGCGCGGCCGTGACGCCGGGCACGATCTCGTACGCAAGACCTGCTTGCTCGAGGGCCCGGATCTCTTCCTGGGCGCGGCCGAAGAGCATCGGATCGCCGCCTTTGAGTCGCACCACGGTCGCGTGCCGTGCCGCGGCATCGACGAGGCGCTTGTTGATGAAGCGCTGTGCGGTCGAATGCCGTCCGCAGCGCTTGCCGACAGCGATCACTTCGGCGTGCGTTGCCAGTGCAATGACCTGCGGATGCACCAATGCGTCGTGAAACAGGATGTCTGCAGCGGCGATGACCCGGGCTGCGCGCAAGGTCAGGAGATCCGGTGCGCCCGGGCCCGCGCCGACCAGATAGACCTTGCCGCTCATAGCACGGGTCCGGCGGCCACCGCGGCGTTGCCGGCCTGGTCCTCGATAACTTCACCCATATCATTCATTGCCAGCGACTCCGTTGCATGTTCGCGCGCTCGGGGGGAATCGTTCCACAAATATGCAATCCGCGCCACTCGCGCCCGCACTTCCCGCGTGGCATCGCGCAAGAGATACGTTCGCCGGAAATCGAGAGGATAAGTGGGACGCCCTCAACCGCAGGGAAACCGCACGTCGCCCGGTGCCGCTTCGGCCACCCGCGCGACCCGTTCCCGGAACCACGGATGCGGGGTGTGGGTGGAAGCGGTATAGACCCGATCAAAGACGGTCATGCCGGCCAGTTCCTTCTCGGCGTCGAGGTCGCTTCGCACCGCGAAGGCGTCAAAACCGCATTCGCGAAGAAAAAACAGCTGGTCGCGAAAGATGTCGCCGATCGCGCGGAGCTCGCCGGCGAATCCATAACGGTCCCGCATCAGACGTGCGGTCGAAAAGCCGCGGCCGTCGCCGAACTTGGGAAAAGCCACGGCGATCACCGGCAACTGCGCGATGTCCCCGGCAAGTTTTGAAGGGTCTTCGTCCGGCGCCAGCCAGACTCCGATCTCACCGCGAGCCAGGAGGGCACCACGTTCGGTCTGCCACAGCCGCAAGGGGACCAGAACGGGTCCGGTGGCCGGCACATCGCCGAGGGCCGCGTCCGCTCCGAGGAGCGTCCACCTGTCGTCGAGCACGCGGTCATGCTTGATGAGCTTCGGCATAGACATGCTCCTTGAACGGCTCGATGCCGACCCGGCGAACGGTATCGACAAAAGTCTCTTCGTCGGACCGGCGGGCGACGTAGACGTCGATCAGCCGGGTGATGACGGCGGGCATCTCATGCGCTGCGAACGACGGCCCGATCACCTTGCCGAGCGCGGCGTGTGCGCCCTGCGATCCGCCGATCGAGACCTGGTACCACTCGGCGCCGTTCTTGTCGACGCCGAGGATCCCGATGTTGCCGACATGATGGTGGCCGCAGGCATTCATGCAACCGGAGATATTGAGATCGAGCTCGCCGATGTCGTGCAGGTAATCGAGATCATCGAATTGCCGCTGGATGGCCTCCGCAATCGGGATCGACTTGGCATTGGCGAGGCTGCAGAAATCGCCGCCCGGGCAGCAGACGATGTCGGTGAGCAGTCCGACGGTGGGTGTCGCGAGCCCCAGGGTTCTCAATGCCGACCACAGTTGGAAGAGATCGCGCTGGCGCACGTCGGAGAGGATCAGGTTCTGCTCGTGCGACACCCGAAGCTCACCGAAGCTCAAGGTGTCGGCGAGATCGGCGATCGC
>JBDUCE010000284.1:0-4244 GCA_040003635.1 Betaproteobacteria bacterium | reverse complement strand
GTGTCCTTGGCAGCGACGACAGATTCCGGCGTCCCTCGGCCACGGGACCGTTGGTAATGTCTCCTGAGACACTACCGGACCGTTGGTCCTATTGACCCTGTCAGGGCAGGCCTTATACACTAGCACGTTTGACGACGCGGCCTGAACGAACCTTTCGTGCGGCCGACTTAGCAAAGCGGTCCGGGGCGGCTGGCATTTCCCCACGGCAGCAACGCTGCCAGGCAATGACAGCCGCGAAACCAAAGCGGTCCCGGGTTGTTGGGTTGGGTTGGAAGACTGACGGAAGGAAAGGCTGAATGTCCAATCTCGCCACAGGGGAGCATTTGCGGCGCGCCGCGTCGCAACTCCCTGTCTCGTGGTATTGCGATCCCGCGATCTTCGATGCCGAGCAGCGCCTGCTGTTCGAGCGTTCGCCCGGTTACGTCGGGCACGAGTTGATGGTGCCCAATCCAGGGGATTATCACGCCCTGTCCTGGCGCGACAATGCTCAGGTGCTGGTGCGCAACGGCCAGGGCATCGAGCTCCTGTCGAACATTTGCCGGCACCGCCAGGCCATCATGCTGCAGGGCCGCGGCAACGCCCGCAACATCGTGTGCCCGATCCATCGCTGGACCTATGATCTCAAGGGCGAGCTCCTCGGTGCGCCGCATTTCGATGCCAAGCCGTGCCTCAATCTCGGGCGCTCGCCGCTTTCGAACTGGAACGGGCTCCTGTTCGACGGCGCGCGCGACGTCCACGGCGATCTCGCCGACCTTGCGGTGCTGCGCGATTTCGATTTCTCGCACCACGTGCTGGACCGGGTCGAGGTCCACGAATGCAACTACAACTGGAAGACTTTCATCGAGGTGTACCTCGAGGACTACCACGTTGCGCCCTTTCACGCCGGGCTCGGGGGGTTCGTAACCTGCGACGACCTCAAGTGGCAGTTCGGCGATCGCTACTCGGTGCAGACCGTAGGCGTCAACAACCGCCTGGCGAAGGCGGGAACCAGGACCTACGAGCGCTGGCACAAGGCGGTATTGGATTACTGTCGCGGCGAAACACCCAAGTACGGTGCCATCTGGATGGTCTACTACCCGAACATCATGCTGGAATGGTATCCGCACGTGTTGGTCGTCAGCACGCTGATCCCGCGGGGAATCGACAAGACCACCAACTACGTCGAATTTTATTATCCCGAGGAGATCGCGTTGTTCGAGCGGGAATTCGTCGATGCCGAGCAGGCCGCGTATCTGGAGACCGCGATCGAGGACGACGAAATCGCCGAACGGATGGACGCCGGACGCAAGGCGCTCTACCGTCAGGGCCGCAGCGAAGAAGGCCCTTACCAATCGCCGATGGAAGACGGGATGCAGCATTTCCACGAGTTCGTCCGCCGCGAGCTTGCAGAGGACATCAGCGCGAAATAGGATCAACCGCCAGGCGGAAGGAGGCGAAGGCAGCCTCGCGCTTCTCCTCGCCGCCGGTATCACTGCGGTGCGGCGCGCTCGCCGAAGCCGGAGCGCCGGTATCCGTGACCAACCACCAACCACCCGAAGCTGCAATGACCTTCACCACCCTTGCTTCTCCGGCCGACATTGCACCGCGCATCGGCGCCGCGGCGCTGGTGATCGTCGATGTCCGCCACGATCTCGCGGCGCCCGACACATGGGGCGAGCAGCAATACCGCGGCGCTCACCCGCCGGGGGCGGCATTTGCCCACCTCGATGCCGACCTCTCTGGCGCCAAGACGGGACGCAATGGCCGGCATCCGCTGCCTGCTTCCGATGTCGCGGCGGCGGTGTTTGGTCGACTGGGCATCGACGACACGAAGCAGGTCATTGTTTACGACCAGGGCACCGGGATGTTCGCATCGCGCCTGTGGTGGATGCTGCGATGGCTCGGCCATGACGCCGTCGCCGTGCTCGATGGCGGGTTCGCGCGATGGCAGCGTGAAGGATTGCCGGTGGAGTCGGGGTGGCACACGCCGATACCGACAATATTCAAGCCGCACCTGGTTTCGCTTGCGGTCGATGCGGCGCGCGTGGCGACCAATCTCTCGAGCGGCGATCTCCTGGTCATCGATGCCCGGGCCCCCGAGCGTTACCGGGGCGATGTCGAGCCGCTGGACACGGCTGCAGGCCATATTCCCGGCGCCATCAACCGTCCGTACGCCGACAACCTCGCGGCTGACGGGCAGTTCAAGCCGGCCGCGGTGCTGCGTGCGGAATACGAGCACCTGCTCGAAGGACGCGCGCCGGCTCGCACCGTGCATCAATGCGGGTCCGGCGTGTCGGCGTGTCACAACCTTCTTGCCATGGCCCACGCCGGGTTGGCGGGAGGATTGCTCTATCCGGGCTCGTGGAGCGAATGGAGTGCGGACCCCAGCCGGCCGGTACACCGGGGAAGCAACCCGTAACAATTTCCGCCGTCCCTCCGATCGCAATGCGAGGGGGCGGCCATCACCGGCCCAACGGCCATTGCGCGAGCGTCGAGTACCTCGGCCCCTGCGGTGTGAGCTCCGACGCGGTCAGCGTCATGGTGTCCACTTGCCAGTCAATCGCCGTCATTTCGCCACGGCTCGGCGGCATCCGGCGGCACCGGCGCGCGAGGGTGACATGCGCCCGATAATCGCGCCGGTCGATCTCGAAGGAATGCCGTTGTAGATCCAGACGCAATCCGGACACCAGGCGGGTGAGCAAGGGCGGGGTGATCGATGCGCCCGCCCATGCGATGCCGGCGACGCGAAACATACCTGACCGGTCGAGCGGGAGCACAAAGGGCGCCGCGTTTTGCGCCACACTGCGCGCCAGGGCGATGAGCGTCGTCACCTGGCCCGACAATACGTTACCGACGAATGCCAGCGTCAGATGCAGCCGACCGGCGTCGGTCGCGCGCCCCTCCGTCTCGCGCGCCAGCCCCTCCGCCAGCGCGGCCAGGGCAACACGCGTGCCGTCATCGGGCCACGCGGCGAAAAACACCCGTTGCGTCGGCGGTGCAACAGCATCCGGGGACGGGTCGGGGCTCGTCATGGCGGCGACATGATGCTCCGGTGGATCCCTTTCACGACGCACGGCGCTCCCGTGTTAGCGCGCCCCACAAGGCATGCGAAAAAAACCGCGCCCGGATCGCGGGCGCGGCATGATGGACGACACAACGTCAGCCGTTGGCGAGGGCGAGTCCAGTCTTCTTCCTGTTGTCGAAGAACTGCTCGTCTTCGGTCGATCCCTTGAGCGCGGTCGTGGACGACTGGTTGCCCTGGATGGTCTGCGTGACGGCGTCGAAGTAACCGGTGCCGACCTCGCGCTGATGCTTGACCGCGGTGAAGCCCTTTTCGGCGGCCGCAAACTCGGCTTCCTGCAACTCGACGAACGCCTTCATGTTGTCGCGCGCATAACCGTACGCGAGATTGAACATCGAGTAGTTGAGGCTGTGGAAGCCGGCCAGGGTGATGAACTGGAACTTGTAGCCCATGGCACCCAGCTCGCGCTGGAACCTGGCGATCGTTGCATCGTCGAGGTTCTTGCGCCAGTTGAACGATGGCGAGCAGTTGTACGCGAGCATCTTGCCGGGATATTTCGCCTGGATCGCTTCGGCAAACTGGCGCGCGAACACGAGGTCCGGCTTGCCGGTCTCGCACCAGATGAGGTCGGCGTAGCCAGCATACGCAAGCCCCCGCGCAATGGCCTGGTCGAGGCCACTCCTCGTCTTGTAGAACCCTTCCACGGTCCGCTCGCCGGTGCAGAACTCGCGGTCGCGCTCATCGATGTCGGAGGTGATGAGATCGGCGGCTTCGGCGTCCGTGCGCGCGAGCAGGATCGTCGGCACACCGAGACAGTCCGCCGCGAGGCGGGCGGCGACGAGCTTCTCGACCGCCTCACGCGTCGGCACCAGTACCTTGCCGCCCATGTGGCCGCACTTCTTGACCGAAGCGAGCTGATCCTCGAAGTGCACCCCGGCAGCACCGGCATCGATCATCGCCTTCATGAGCTCGAACGCGTTCAGCACGCCGCCAAAGCCCGCCTCGGCGTCGGCGACGATCGGCGCGAAGAAATCGACATCGCCGTTGCCTTCCATGTGCTGGATCTGGTCGGCGCGAACGAAGGTGTTGTTGATCCGCCGCACGACATCGGGCACCGAGTTGACCGGGTAGAGCGATTGATCGGGATACATCTCACCGGCATTGTTGGCATCGGCCGCCACTTGCCAGCCGGAGAGGTAGATGGCCTTGAGCCCTGCCTTGACTTGCTGCAATGCCTGGTTGC
>JBDUCE010000013.1:0-14413 GCA_040003635.1 Betaproteobacteria bacterium | reverse complement strand
CAACTCATCACGTTCTATGGCCGCGGCACCGGCGCTGCGGCCGGCACTTCGACGCTGTCGTTCGCGCCCGCGCCGTTGCAGCTTCCGAGCCAGGCGATCGGCGTGGCCAGTGCGCCGACCAGCCTGCAGCTTCAAAACCGCGGCGCGGTGGCGATTACGCCGACCGCGCTGGTGTTCAATGGCCCGGCGGCTTATGACCTCAATGCCGTCGGTGATTGCGCGGTGGGCCGGGCCATCCCTGCCGGCGGTGTCTGCTTCCTGCAGATCACGTTCACGCCGCAAGCAGCGGGCACCCGCTTGGCCAATCTGGTGGTCGATGCACCTCAACTCGCGTCCCTCGCCGTCCTGTCGATCACCGGTACGGGAGTCACTGTCGTCAATGGCCCGCCGGCCGTCGAGATCGTGGAGTTCCACCACCTCGCGCTCGATCATTATTTTTTGACGGCCGAACCGGCCGAAGCCGATTTCATCGATCGCGGCGGTATCGGCGATGGCTGGGCGCGCACGGGACGGGTGCTGCGCGGTTGGCGCGCCGGATCGCCGTCGGCCGCCGGTGCGGTCGATGTCTGCCGTTTTTTCGGTACGCCCGGACGGGGGCCCGCGTCGCACTTCTACACGTCCGAGCCCGATGAATGCGCCGCGGTCCAGCGCAACGCGTATTGGCTCTACGAAGGCACCGCGTTCCGGGTGTTGCCTCTCGCCGGCGGGGGCTGCCCGGCGGGAACCGATGCCGTCCTGCGGGTCTACAAGCTGGCCGCGGAAGTCACGGGGATTCGCCACCGTTATGTCACCAATTCCGCCGACGTCGATTCCATGCGCGCCGCCGGCTGGCTGCTGGAAGGCCCAGTGTTCTGCACGCCGCGCTCATCCTGAAATACATGGGGTGTTTCCGCCCCGCTCGCACCCATCGATAGCGTGTGAACAGGGCCTAGAATAGGCGATGGCCAAGCCCACCCTCGCCGGCAAGCTGGTGGTCGCGATTTCCTCGCGGGCACTTTTCGACCTGACCGAAAGCCACCGCGTATACACCGAGCTCGGGGTCGAGTCCTACCATCGCTACCAGATCGAGCACGAGAACGAGATGCTGCAGCCGGGACCGGCCTTCGCCCTGGTGCAAAAGCTGCTGCGACTCAACCGTCCCGAAAAGCAGTATGTCGAAGTCATCCTGCTTTCGCGCAACAGCGCCGATACGGGACTGCGCGTCTTCAATGCCATCAAGCATTACGGGCTCGATATTTCGCGCGCAGCGTTCACCAAGGGCGAGCCGACGTCGCGGTATGTGCCGGCCTTCGGGGCGCATCTTTTCCTTTCGGCCGACACCGACGATGTCAAGCGCGCGCTCGAGGACGGGTACGCCGCAGCCACCATCTTTCCGAGTGTGTTCAAGAACGAGACCGACGAGCTGCGGATCGCCTTCGACGGCGATGCGGTGCTCTTCTCCGACGAAGCGGAGCGGGTCTACCAGGCGAGTGGTCTTGCCGCATTTGCCAGGAGCGAAACCGAATCGGCGCTGGAGCCGCTCTCGGGCGGCCCGTTCAAGGAGTTCCTCGCCGGTCTGCACCGCATCCAGGCGGACTTTCCCGACGACAGGAGTCCGATCCGTACGGCGCTCGTGACCGCCCGCAGCGCGCCGGCGCACGAGCGGGTGATCCGCACCTTGCGGGCATGGAACATCCGCATCGACGAGGCGCTGTTTCTGGGCGGCCTCGACAAGGGCGAGTTCCTGCGGGCGTTCGGGGCCGACATTTTTTTCGACGACCAGCGCTCGCACGTCGAATCGGCAATGAAGCATGTCGCGTCCTGCCACGTGCCGCATGGGATCGTGAACGAAGCCCCACCGTAGACACAGATCCGGCCGCGATGGCTCGGCCGGCAACACGGCGGCGATTCCGCGGTCGGCCACCGTACGCCCGGTCGCCGCTTCAGCGCCTCGCGTTGCTGTCGGCCACCCTCCCGTAAAACGGATACGAGGGGTCGTTGTAGCCCGGCGTGGACGGGTGTCCGGGTGCCACCAGCGCGTCGACCATCGCCTCGTCGTGCCCATCCCACGCAGCGCCGAGGGCGGCGACATAGTCCTGCCATTGCTCCAGGGTGCGTGGCCCGGCGATGACCGAGGTGACGATGCGATTCGCCCACAGCCAGGCCAGCGCAAACTGCAGCACCGTGCGGCCCGTCGCCTGCGCGTGCTCGCGCAACGTCTGGGCGATGCGCAGCGACGCTTCGCGAAACTCGGTCTCCATGATCCGCTGGTCGCCCCGCGCGGCGCGGCTGCCGGGAACCGGTGCGGCGCCCGGCGCATATTTGCCGGTCAGCACGCCGCGCGCCACCGGGGAATACGAGGCCACGCCGATCCCGTAGTAATCGCATGCCGGCAGGATCTCGACTTCCGGCATCCGGTTGAGCAGGTTGTAATAGGGCTGGCACACCACCGGCTGCGGCACGTGCATGGTCCGGCACAGATGCATGATCTCGGCAATGCGCCAGCCGCGAAAATTGGAAAGGCCGAAATACCGGATCTTGCCGCTGCGAATCAGGTCACCCAGCGCACCGACGGTTTCCGCAAGCGGCGTGTCGGTGTCGTCGCGGTGCAGGTAATAGATGTCGATGTAGTCGGTAGCAAGCCGCGAGAGGCTGTCCTCGCAGGCCCGCAGCAGCCATCGCCGCGAGGAGCCGCCGTCATGCGGCCTGGCAGTCATGACATTGCCGGCTTTGGTGGCCAGGATCCATTGCGTGCGCTTGGCGGCGATGGCGGGACCGACCACCCGCTCCGATTCGCCCTTGGTGTAGACGTCGGCGGTGTCGATGAAGTTGACCCCGGCATCGAGCGCCGCGTCGATGATCCGCGCCGACGTCGCCGCGTCGGTGCGATCGCCGAACATCATGGTCCCCAGGCACAAGGGTGAAACATGGAGGCCGCTTTGCCCCAGTCGCCGATACTGCATGCTCATTGCGCTTCTCCGTCGGTCATGGTGCGCTGACTATGCCGCAAGGCGAGGGCATCGGCAACGTAGCCCGGATGGCGCAGCCGGTATAATCGGCGCCCCGCCGGGCCACCTGGCTCCGCACCCCCTGCTGCTCCCCATGCATGTCCTTTTCGAGGACGACGGCCAATGCAAGGCCGGGACCGTCCTTGCCGACAACGAGGCCTCGTTGCAAGTCGAGGCCGTCTCCGGCAAGCGCCTGAAGATCAAGGTGGGCAGCGTCCTGCTGCGATTCGCGGCGCCGTCCCCGGCGGCGCTCCTCGCGGACGCCAATCATCTCGCCACCGAGCTCGATCCGCAGTTCCTCTGGGACGTCAGCACCGACGAGGAGTTCGGCTTTGCCGATCTCGCCCGCGAATACTACGGTCATGCACCACAACCGGCGGAGGCGGCGGGTGTTGCCATGGTGCTGCATGCCGCGCCGATGTTCTTCTACAAGCGCGGCAAAGGACGTTACCGGCGTGCGCCACCCGAGGCGCTCAAAGCCGGGCTCGCTGCCGTCGAACGCAGAAAACGCGAGTCGGAGCAAGGGGAGGCGTGGATCACCGAGCTCAAGGATCACCGTGTGCCCGCCGCCTTTGGCGCGAAGATGCGCATGCTGCTGCACAAGCCCGACAAGCAAAGCCCGGAATGGAAGGCGCTCGCCGCCGCCTGCGACGCGCTGCAAACCAACCCGCTCTCGCTGTTGGCGGCCAGCGGTGCGATCCCGTCGAGCCACGACTATCACTTCGAAGCGTTTCTGACCCAGGCTTTTCCGGACGGGACCGGTTTCGGCGCGTGGGGCGCCTTGCCCCCACTCCCGGAGCTGCCGATCGCCGCCGTGCGCGCATTTTCGATCGATGACGCCACCACCACCGAGATCGACGATGCCTTTTCGGTGACCCTCATGGCCGGCGGCAACTGGCAGATCGGCATTCACATCGCCGCGCCGGCGCTCGCCATCGCGCGCGGTTCGGCGCTCGATGCCGTTGCCCGGCATCGCCTGTCCACGGTGTACATGCCCGGACGCAAGATCACCATGCTGCCCGAGCCCGTCATCGAGGCTTTCACCCTCGCCGCCGGCGCGGCCCGGCCGGCGCTGTCGCTCTACGTCGAGATGACGCCGGAAGGGCAGATGCTCTCCCATCACACCCGTGTCGATCGCGTGCCGGTGGCGGAGAACCTGCGCCTCGATGCAATCAGCGACAGCTTCGCCGCCGAATTGCCGTCGCCCGCTGACCCGCCGTGGACCGCGGAATTGCGCGTGCTATGGCGCCTTGCCCGCACGCTCGCCGAGGCGCGGGCCAAACCCGACTTCGCGCGCATCGACTACAACTTCCACGTGGACTGGGACGCGGCGCCGGAAGGGCGCATCGCGATCCTCCCGCGGCCGCGCGGCTCGCCGCTCGACAAGCTCGTTTCCGAGCTCATGATTTTTACCAACAGTACCTGGGGCAAGCTGGTCGCCGATGCGGGGGTGCCGGGCCTCTATCGCACTCAAGGCTACGGCAAGGTCAAGATGAGCACGCGTCCGGGCGAGCACCAGGGCCTCGGGGTCTCGCATTACCTGTGGGCGAGCTCGCCTTTGCGGCGGTATTCCGATCTCGTCAACCAGCGCCAGATACTCGCGTTGATTGCCGGCGAAAAACCGGCCTACGCCGACAACGACGCGGAGCTTTTCGGCGCGCTCGCCGATTTCGAGGCCACGTATTCGAGCTATGCGGAGTTTCAGTCGCGCATGGAGCACTATTGGTGCCTGCGCTGGCTGCAGCAGGAAGCAATCCCGGAGCTCGAGGGCACGGTGATTCGCGACAACCTGGTGCGCCTCGCCCGCGTGCCGATGGTGATCCGGCTCGGCGACCTGCCCTCGCTGCCGCCCCAGAGTGCGGTGCGGGTCGCGGTGGGACGTATCGATCTTCTGGCGGCGACGCTGGAATGCCGGTTTGCCGGTGCGGCCTGATAAGCGGCGAGCCCGCAAGCCCTCATCGCATCGCGTCACGCTACAATAGATCGTTCAAGCGTTACCGCTCACCACTTGACGAGCCCAACCGCAACACCGAAGCGCCCATCCGCCGGTACCCGCCGACCGGCGACCCGTGTTGCCGGATCATCCAGGGTCGCGTCACCTGCGCTCGCGGCAGAAGGCCCCCGCCCGGCGGCACCCAACCGCAATAGCGCCCGCAGGGCCAGCGCGAAAACATCGCGCGTGCTGCCACCCTTGCACCGTGCCGCCAAACCGGAGAGGGCGTCGCGCAGCACCCGGTTTTCTTTCCTGAGCGTTGCCATCACCGCGTCGGTGATGTTGCATGCGGCCGTGCTCTCGATTCATTTCCGGCCGGAGATCGAGCGGATGCTTGATCGCACACCCTCCCTCGAGGTCGCGCTGGTCAACGCGCGCTCGGTCGACAAACCATCGAAAGCCGACGTGCTGGCGCAGGTGAATCTGGACGGTGGCGGCAATACCGATGCGGCGCGGCGGGCGAAGACACCCTTGCCGGTGCTGCCCAGGGACAGTCCGCGCAACGAAGTCGCCGTCGTGCCCGCCCAGGTCGATGCGCTCGAGCGCCAGGCCCAGGAGCTCCTGACGCAACTGCGCAATACCCCGATCGCCCCCGACGCAAACAAGCCCGCCGAAAAGGCGGAGCGTCCCGCCGCACCGTCGATTTCCGAGCTTACGCAGCGCAGCCTGGAAGCAATGCGGCTGGAAGCCCAGATCGCCAAGGATCTCGATGCCTATCAGCAGCGGCCCAAGCGAAAGCAGGTCGGTGCCCGCGCCATGGAATACCGCTTCGCGCGCTACGTCGAGGATTGGCGGCTCAAGGTGGAGCGGATCGGCAACCTCAATTATCCGGAGGCGGCGCGACAGCTCAAGCTTTACGGCAGCCTGATCCTGTCGGTGGTCATCCGCGCCGACGGAACGCTCGAAAACGTGGAAGTGACGCGGTCTTCGGGGCAGCGCGTCCTGGATGCGGCAGCCGTTCGCATCGTCGAGATGGGAGCTCCGTATTCACCGCTGCCACCCGACATCCGGCGCGATACCGACGTGCTCGAGATCAGCCGCACCTGGAGCTTCACCAAGGGCGAAGAGCTGCGCACCAATTAGCAGGCCGTTGAAAAACTACTGCGGCGGTACGTCTGCCGCGTTGCCCGGTGCGCGGAATCCTCATGTACCTCGCTCATTAGGGCCTGTTCACACTCCGGTTCTAAGCGCGCCGCGCGCCTTGCATACAACCGTCCTCGCCACGTTTTTCAACAGCCTGTCAGCGCCTGGCGCATTCGCTTCGCCATGAGCCTTCGCCGCGCCGTCCTGTATACGCTCGCCGCCATTGTTGCGGTATGCGTTATCTGGCTTGCCTGGGTTGCCGGTCACGTCGCCTGGTGGCGCACCCATTCGCCCAGCGAGACGGCGTTCATGAGTCAGCGCATGGACGAGCTTCATGCCAGGAACGCTCGCGCGACCTTTCATTACCGCTGGGTGCCGTACGCGCGCATATCCGATCATCTCAAGCGCGCGATGATCGCCGCCGAGGATTCGCGCTTTGTCGAGCATGAGGGATTCGACTGGGCCGGCATCGAGCTCGCGATCGAAAAGAACCAGCGCCGCGGCCGGGTGGTGGCAGGCGGCTCGACCATCACCCAGCAACTCGCCAAGAATCTGTTCCTGTCTTCCGCGCGCAGCTATTGGCGCAAGGGAGCGGAAGCGATCATCACGGTGATGCTGGAGACCATGCTCGCCAAGGAGCGCATCTTCGAGCTGTATCTCAATGTGATCGAGTGGGGTAACGGGGTGTTCGGCGCCGAAGCCGCAGCACAGCGATATTTCGGCATCCCTGCGGCGCAACTCAATGCCGAGCAGGCGGCACGCCTCGCCGCCATGGCACCCAATCCGCGCTTCTACGAGCGCAACCCCAATGCGCCGGGCTTGAACCGCAAGATACGCATCATCCTGAGTCGCATGCGCGGGAGCGACCTGCCCTGATTCCGCTCCTGGTGGGCGAATCAATGCTCGCCGGGATTCAACGCTCCGCGCGCCGGCGAATCGATCGCCGGAAAAACGCATCCATCGCGTAGAATGCGACGGCTTTCCGCCCGACGCGCCAAGCGCCCTGATCGCCCCATCCTAACCACGGCGTGCCCATGCCCAAGCTCCTCGACCACGACGAGACCTTCGGCCAAATGCCGCACGCCAGCGTGCAGGATGCGCTCGCCGAGGTTACGGCGCTCCTGCGCCGGCACCGGCTGGTGGAAGGCCTCGTCCGGCAGGAGCTCGGGCAAGCCGCGACCGGCGAGCGCAGCGATCTGGCAGGAAGCGTGGTCTACCGCCAGAACAAGGCCGAGCTGCAGCGCAAGCTCGATCATCTGCACCCGGCCGACATCGCCTACATCCTCGAGGCGCTGCCGCTGGACGAGCGGCTCTACATCTGGGACTTGGTCCGCGCCTCGCGCGACGGCGACATCCTGCTCGAGGTGTCGGATGCGGTGCGCGAATCGCTCATCTCCTCGATGGACACCGAGGAGCTCGTTGCCGCAACGGGCAACCTCGATGCGGACGAGATCGCGGAGCTCGCGCCCGACCTTCCGCAGGAGGTCATGGATGACGTCTTCCAAAGCCTGCCGGTCGAGGACCGCGAGCAGCTCCGCGCTGCAATGTCATTCGAAGACGATATGGTCGGCGCCTTGATGGACTTCGAAGACGTGACCGTTCGCCCCGACGTGACGCTCGAGGTAGTGCTCCGGTATCTGCGCCGCTTCGACGAGCTGCCGAGTCAGACCGACCAGCTATTCGTGGTCGATCGCGGTGAACAGCTCCTTGGCGTGCTGCCGGTCAACAAGCTCCTGGTGACCGATCCCGATGCCACCGTCGCGGAAACGATGGAGCCGGCTGTCGTCGCGCTGCTGCAGCATGCCAAGGCCGACGAAGCGGCGAGCGCGTTCGAGCGCTACGACCTCGTCTCGGCGCCGGTGGTCGACACCAACAGCAAGCTGGTCGGACGCGTCACGGTGGACGAGATCCTCGATTTTGTCCGCGAGCGCGGACACGAGGAGATCCTGGCGCAGGCGGGCCTGCGCGAAGGCGAAGATGTCTTTGCCTCGGTCTGGGCTTCCTTCCGCAACCGGTGGTCGTGGCTTGCCATCAACCTTGTCACCGCATTCATTGCGTCGCGGGTGATCGGCGTCTTCGAGGGCTCGATCGAAAAGCTCGTCGCGCTGGCGGCACTCATGCCGATCGTCGCCGGCATCGGCGGCAACTCGGGCAACCAGACCATCACGATGATCGTTCGCGCGGCCGCCCTGGGCCAGGTCAGCGTGCAAAACGCGAGACAGCTCATCCGCAAGGAGATCATCGTCAGCCTGGTCAACGGGCTGGTGTGGGGCGGGGTCATGGGTCTGGTGGCGATGCTGCTCTATCGCGATGTCGCCCTCGGCCTGGTCATGGTGCTGGCGATGACACTGAACCTGATGCTCGCCGCGCTGATGGGGGTGCTGATTCCCATGACGATGCTCAAGTTCGACCGCGATCCTGCGCTGGGATCGTCCGTGCTGATCACTGCCGTCACCGACTCGGGCGGCTTTTTCATTTTTCTCGGCCTCGCCACCCTGATCCTGCTCTAGACTTGTCCCACTGTCGCCGCGAGCGCCGGGGAATAACGGCGGCCGGCCACTGTTCATCCCGTGCGCACCCGGAGCGACATTTCCTGCAACCCCGGCGCCCTAACCCAGGAGCTTATCGATGATCACTACCGTTCGCTTGCTCGCTGCCGTCATTGTCGCTGCCCTTGTTCCCGCCATCGCGGCGGGCCAAAGCCCGGGTATGGCAACGGGCGGCGTGCTCACCAATCCGGGCGGCATGACCCTGTATACGTTCGACAAGGATGCCGGCGACAAGAGCGCCTGCAACGGGCCCTGCGTGGGCTTGTGGCCGCCCTTGACCGCCGCCGCCAATGCCAAGCCATCGGGTGACTGGAAAGTCATCACCCGTGACGATGGCGCCAGGCAATGGGCCTACAAGGGCAAACCGGTGTACATGTGGTCCAAGGACACCAAGCCGGGCGACAAGAGCGGTGACGGCATCAACAACGTCTGGCATGCCGCCAAGCCCTGATCCATTGCCCCGGCGTTAAGGCCGTTCATTCGTGCGGCGCTCGTCGCCCGACGCACCACCGCTGCCGCATCCTGATCTGCTGGCGGCGATTCCGCGGCTGCGGCGCTATGCGCGGGTGCTGACCGGCGACGCGACCCGCTCCGATGATCTGGTGCAGGACACCCTGGCGCGTGCGTGGGAGAAGCGCTGGCTGTGGCAGGCAGGCACGGATTTGCGGGCGTGGCTCTTTACGATCATGCATAACGTGTACATGAACCAGCTCGCCGTGGCGAGACGCGAGGGCGTGAGCATCTCGCTCGACAGCGAAAGCGCCCATGCGGCGTGGCAACTGCCGGTGCGCGCCAACCAGGTCGATCGCGTGGAGCTGCTCGAGCTCGTGGCGCAGATGGGCCGGTTGCCTCCGGACCAGCGGGAGGTCCTGCTGCTCGCCGCGGTGGAAGAAATGCACTACAGCGAAATCGCGGCCGCGCTGGATGTGCCGATGGGCACCGTCATGTCCCGGCTGTCCCGGGCGCGGGCACGGTTGCGGCGCCTGGTCGACGAGCCGGCAACGCCGTTGCGCATCGTCAAATGAAGGCCGCCCCGTGACTGTCAATCCCTCTCCATTCGATGATGCGGATCTGCACGCGTACGCCGACGGCTGCCTTCCCCCGGAACGCGTCGGCGCTTTCGAGGCCGCGCTCAAGCTCGATCCGGCGCTCGCTGCACGCGTGGCCGAGATCCGCGCGCTGAGTGCGGCGCTGCGAGCCGCGCTCGATCCCATCGTCACCGAGCCCATCCCGGAGCGGCTGATCCAGGCGGCAATCGGACGCGCGCATGGCGCGTCGCGGTCGCGATGGCTGGGCTCGGCGGTTGCGATCGCCGCGACATTGGTGCTCGGCATCGGCATCGGCTGGTATGGCCGGACGATCGATATCGAACACGACGGCACACCGACGAGCTTCGCCCGGCAGGCGGCGTTTGCGCATGCTCTGTACGCCGCCGACGTCAATCGACCCGTGGAAATATGGGCGGCCGACGAGAAGCGGCTGGTGACCTGGCTCACCAAGCGTCTGGGCCTCGCCGTCCACGCCCCCGACCTCAACAACGTGGGTTACGCGCTCGTTGGCGGCCGGCTGGTCGCGGGCAACGAAAAGCCTACCGCCCTCTTCATGTACGAGAACGCCGACAAGCAGCGGCTTTCGCTGCAAGTGCGCCGCGACTCCGACACCCACGGCGAAACGGCCTTTCGCTACGCCGTCGAAAAGGGTGTCGGAGTGTTCTACTGGATTGACGACAATTGCAGCTATGCCATTTCCGGCGTGCTCGATCGCAATCAGCTACTTTCGATCGCGCACGTGGTCTATGGCCAGCTGGCGGCGTTCGACACCGCGCCGCGCTGAAACCGCGTCGCGCTGAACCGGCCGCGCCCGATGCTTGCCTACGAGGTGAGCGTCACCATCCCGCGGGGCGTGCGCAGCATCGCGGCAAGCCGGCTCTCGCGATCGAAGCTCACGTGCAATGCGTCGGCGAGCCCGAGGCTCGCGAGCGTTCGCCGGATGGGCGCCGGCTCCGGATGGCTGCCGGCCATTTCCACGAGGGCGACATGAGACGGGGGCAAACGGTCCGCCGGATGCGTGCTTGAGGCCCATTGAATCAACGCCGGAACCAGACCCTTGCCGGGCAGGGTTCCGTCATCGGGCACGGTGATGCGCCAGCGATAGTCGCCGCGCGACAACGCGTGCACGGTGCCGTGCTGCGGGCCGCTCGCATCCAACGCCGCGTCGATGTCATCGGTGCGCGCTACCCAATGCACCAGCCGCGGCTGCTCGAGGAGCTCCGCCTGCAACGCCACGCCGTCCAGTCCGAACCAGCGCGGGCGCGTGAGCTTCGGCGCCGCCGGGTCGATGGCAATCACTTCGAGATAGAGCCGCTCGCCCAGACGCAGCAAGGCGTTGTGCGTGCCCATGGTGACGTGCTTGCCTCCGGGCTGCGGCACGGCGCCGGTGAGGCTGGCGATGTAATCGATGCCGTCGGCAAGCGTGGTCGCGGCCAGCACCAGATGATCGGCTGTTGCAAGTGCCGTGCGGCCGGCGCGGGTCGTCACGCTGGCGGTCCGGCCTCCGCCGGATCGAAATCGAGCTCGACCCGCGCGCCGTTGGGATCGTACACGAACACCTGCCATATGCCGGTGCCGATCTGCCGCCGGCACACCGACTCCAGGCCGGCGGCATTGATTCTATCCAGGGTCGCGCGCAAGTCGGCTGCGGAGAAGGCCATGTGATCGATCACACCGGGCTTGAGACTCTCCCTGGTTCGGCCGCCGATGACATGCAGCACGGCGTTGGCGCCGGTATACAGCCACGCCCCCGGAAAGCCGAGATCCGGACGCTCGCCGTCAGCAAGCCCGAGCAGATCGCGATAGAACGCGACCGTGCGCGGCACATCGTCGGTCAAGACGGTGAAATGGTTCATGCCGGTGATTGCCATGACATCTCCTCCTGGTTCGCTCTGCTGATATCGCTCAATGGTGCAACACATCGTTCATGAACGCACGCCACAGCGCGGTCGCGTCTGGGGGCATGGCATCGTTATAGGGCCATTGCGCGTCACCGCCGCTCCAGGCGTGGGCAAGGCCCTCCACCAGCACCCGCCGCGCCTCCAGCCGACCGTCGTGTCGCCATTCCGACGTGGTCGTGCGCCGTTCGCCGGCAAGCTCGGCCGTGAGCTCGCGCTGCGGCGATGGTAGCGCAGCGGGGAACGCGGCGACGCCGGGGTGGCCCGCGAAAGCCAGAAACTGGCGAATGACTTCGCTCGCGTGCACAGGTACGACCGTTGCATCGAGCGTGCCGTGCACGACCAGGATGGGCACGACGCGGGCACGGGTGCCGGCTGCCTTATGCGTCGCCAGGGCGATCGCGGCCACGTCGGTGTCGGGGCCACGCTGCAATACCGACACCGCCGTGAGGGGCGACGAGGCCGCGCCGGCGGCGATGCCGGAATGAACGAAGACGCCGGCGAAAAGTGCGGAGTGCCGCAACGCGAGTGCCGTCGCCAGTCCGGCACCGGAGGACATGCCGGCGACGAACACCCGCTTGCGGTGAACCCGGTATTGCCTTCGCACCGCGCGAATCTGGGCCGCAACAATGGCCGCTTCGCCGGCGCCGGCGGCGGTCCTGCGGTCGAACCAGTTCCAGCAGCCCCACGCATTGGCCCGCGGCTCCTGGCAAGGAAGGAGCACGAGGCAGGAGAGCTCATCGGCGAGTTGCGTGACCCGCGTGCCCGCCGCGATGTCCTGCGCAGTCTGGTGACAGCCATGGATCAGCACCAGCAGCGTCGTGCGCCGCCACCGGGCGTGTCCTCGCGGCACGTACACCAGGTAATCGCGCTTGGGCCAGATCCAGGGCGCCACCAGGACGAAGCCCCGCCACGAAGACCTGCTGCCCGATTCGAAGCGTCCGGGCGCCAACGGCTCGCGGCGCAAAACGCGCGAGAAGAAGGTCTTGGTGCGTTCCCAAAGATTGCCCACCATGACGTGTCCAGGATTACGAAAGGAGTGACAGCATAAGCAAAATTACCGCGATTCCAGGGACGGCGGGAATCGAGTGACCTGATCGACCGGGCATTCATGTCCGGCATTGTCATTCCCGCGCAGGCGGGAATCCATTTTTCCGGCAACGTTGGGCCGAATAAAGTCAAAGTGGATCCCTGCGTTCGCAGGGATGACGGTGCCGCGCCGCCACGAGCCCGGGACGACGGTTCAAACGAGCCACCGCCGCATGGCACGATCAGCAAACGCGTCACCGCCGCATGGCACGATCAGCAAACGCGCCACCGCCGCATGGCACGATCAGCAAACGCGCCACCGCCGAATGGCACGATCAGATCAACACGATGTCGTACTGCTCCTGGGTGTAGATCGATTCGACCTGCAGCGAGATCGGCTTGCCGATGAAATCGCCGAGCTGCGCGAGGCTCTGCGATTCCTCGTCCAGGAAGAGATCGATCACCGATTGCGAAGCGAGGATGCGAAATTCGCGGGCGTTGAACTGCTTCGCCTCGCGCAGGAT
Organism: Betaproteobacteria bacterium; assembly: GCA_040003635.1. Taxonomy (GTDB): domain Bacteria; phylum Pseudomonadota; class Gammaproteobacteria; order Burkholderiales; family Casimicrobiaceae; genus CAIWHR01. Next base: position 1,301 of record JBDUCE010000013.1, on the reverse strand, counting down.
TTCGCGCAGGACTTCGTAGCAGATGGTCTGCGCCGTCTTGTGCTCGCCGCGCCCGCCGCAGGTGGGACAGGGCTCGCACAGCACGTGCGCCAGCGACTCGCGGGTGCGCTTGCGCGTCATCTCCACCAGCCCGAGCTGAGTGAAGCCATTGACCGTGAGCCGGGTGCGGTCCTTCTCGAGTGCGCGATTCAGCTCGGCCAGCACCGCCGCGCGGTGCTCGGCCTGCTCCATGTCGATGAAGTCGATGATGATGATGCCGCCCAGGTTGCGCAGCCGCAGCTGCCGGGCGATGACCTGCGATGCCTCGAGGTTGGTCTTGAAGATGGTGTCATCGAAGCTGCGCCCGCCGACGAACCCGCCGGTGTTGACATCGATCGTGGTCATCGCCTCGGTCTGATCGATGATGAGATAGCCTCCCGATTTGAGATCGACGCGCCGCGCCAGCGCCTTTTCGATCTCGTCCTCGACTCCGTTCAGGTCGAAAAGCGGCCGCTCGCCGGCGTAGTGCACGATCCGCTCGACCAGCGCCGGCGTGTACTCGCGCGCGAAATCCTGCATCTTCACGAATGTTTCGCGCGAATCCACCACGACCCGCGTCGTCTCTTCGGTCGCCATGTCGCGCAACACGCGCTGCGCAAGCGAAAGGTCCTGGTAAAGCAGTGTCGGCGCCGGCACTTCGCGGCCCCGCTGGTTCAGGTCGCGCCAGAGCTTGGTCAGGTATTCGATGTCGTTCTGCATCTCGCGCTCGGTGGCCGTCTCGGCCATGGTGCGAATGATGAAGCCGCCCGTCATGCCCTCGGGCAGGAGTTGCTGCAGCCTTTCGCGCAGGCTCTCGCGCTCGGCTTCGTCCTCGATGCGTTGCGAAATGCCGATGTGGGAATCCTGCGGCAGGAACACGAGCAGGCGTCCGGCGAGGCTGGCCTGTGTCGACAGGCGGGCGCCCTTGGTGCCGATCGGATCCTTGATCACCTGCACCAGCACAGCCTGGCCTTCGTGCAGGATTTTCTCGATGGGCCGGGTGTCGGCGCCGCCGTGACCATTCTGCCGGTGTTCCCAGATGTCGGCGATGTGAAGAAAAGCGGCGCGCTCGAGGCCGATTTCGATGAATGCGCTTTGCATCCCCGGCAACACGCGCGCCACGCGTCCGAGATAAACGTTGCCGACAAGCCCCCGGGCGCTCGAGCGCTCCATGTGGAGCTCCTGGACGACGCCCTGCTCGAGCATCGCCACGCGCGTTTCCTGCGGCGTTACATTGATGAGGATTTCGTGGCTCATTGGCGCGTGGGGTCAGAGCCGAAATG
>JBDUCE010000283.1:0-4250 GCA_040003635.1 Betaproteobacteria bacterium | reverse complement strand
GCATGGCGATCCTGCTGCTCGAGCGCAAGGCCGGGCTCGAGCAGTTCACCGATGAAGTCGTCAACCGGGCGGATGTGCAGGCCCTGTTGCGACGCGTGGAGTTCGGCGTTCATCCCGAAGCGGAAGCCGCGGGCTTCGACAAGATGACAACGATCATCGAAATCGAGCTCGACGATGGCAGGGTGGTCCGCGGTGCCGCGGACTTCGGCAAAGGGAGTCCGGCCAATCCGATGAGCGACGCGGAGCTCTCGGACAAGTTTCGGCAATGCGCGGCATGGGGTCGCGTGTCGTCGGCGGAGGTGGAGGCGCTGCTTGAGCTTCTTTGGCGCATCGAAACCATTACCGACGTGAATGAGTTGACGAGTCTGTTAAGAAAAAGTAGCGATAAGTGACATACCGGATGGTGAACGACAAAACACTCAACGACGTTCGACGACCTTCACTTCCTGGAAGGTGGCGGCTCTCCAATCGCCACCACTCTTAATCCACACGGCGGAAGCAAGCATGGTCTCGACGGGCAGCACTTTTCCCTTGTACGAGTACTGTGCCGCTATCTTGTATCGAATCAACGCCACCGTGCTCGATACGACCGTAACAGCGACATCTTCCATCCGATAGTCGCCGAGCACGTAGTCATCCAACTCCTTCAGTTGATCCTGTAGCGTGTTGATCACGCCTTCGCTCGTAATCTCGTAGAAGTCAGGCAGACATAGCTTCGTGTAGGAAGTTTTGTCATGCGTCTTGAACGCTTCCAGTGCGGTTTTCTGGCGCTGAATAATGATTGCTTGGATCTTGGCGTGATCACTACCGGCTGCACTAGAGACACCAACGAACGTCGCATTGCACAAGCAAATGAATGCGATCCATCGAATCATCAAGAACACTGCGTTCGCCTTCATGGCAAGGATCCCGGTCTTGATGAATGCGGTAGTGTCCGTTCTTCCCCTAACTATGTAGCGTTGCCTCGACGCTACTTCGTCGATGCGGTGCAGTCGCCAACACGCTGGCCGGCAAACGTCTGCGTCATATTCACCGGGTGGCCGTCCATTTGGCCGGTCATCAGCATCTTGCCGTCATAGCTGTTGGTGCCGTAGGTAATCTCGCCGGCGACGTTCATCGCGTCCTTGCCGGTGCAAGCCATCTTGTAGGTGAGCTTGTTTCCGGTGCGATTGCTCTCCAGCACCTTGCAATTGTCCCGTTGCGGGATGTAGTCCTCGTCCTTGCGGCTCTTCCCCATGCAGCGGCGGTTGGTCTGCGCGGGCATCGCCATCGGCATGCCGGGCATCTCCATCTTCGTGGTGACTTCCCACAGGTCGTCCTTGCCCTGCGCCGCAGCCGTGAATGGAAAGACCAAGGCGGTGATCAGCAGGCCCACACTTGCTATCGCGTTGATCGGCGGCGGGGTTGTAGCCCCGGCGCGCCGACGGAATCGAATCGAACGTTCATGGCTACCTCCCTGCAAAGAATGGGGCGCGGATGGTCGCGATCCTCGCTGGCGTTCGCAACGCGATCAACGCGCTGCCGCGATTCTAATGCCTGGATCGACCCGACGCGAATGCGGCGACGAAGACGGTCTCGTCAGTGGCGTAGCCCGGGTCTGGTAGCCATGCAGCCGGCAAAGCGCGCCACCGCTGAGCACTGAGGTATTGCGCGAGGTCGTCATAGCTTGATGATACTGGGCGCGATCCTTGGCCGCCTAGAAGGATGCGCTGTGCGCTCTTCGGCAGGCCGCTGTGTTTCTGCGCTTCGATGGCTCTTGCCTTCGCGGCGCGCTTTCGGTGAGTGAGAAATGCGCACAGGATGTCCAGCGCTGTCGGCGCCCCACTGGGGTAAAACGCGAAGTGATGGCGGACTGAAGCTGCCGCGCAACCCGGACGCGCCCGGGCTGATTAAGGCGCTGGCGCGTTTGGGCTATGCTGTCGTGCGACTCTGGGGAACTGCAATGCCAAATGTCGGCCAAACTCCGACAAGAGGCTTGTGCTCTTCAAATACGGAAACGCGCGCCAGCGTCATGGGCGATACTGGCTGCGCGTGAAGCGCAACAGGAATGGTGCCCAGGAAAGGACTCGAACCTTCACACCTTTCGGCGCATGGACCTGAACCATGTGCGTCTACCAATTCCGCCACCTGGGCAACTTTAACTATTAATTTTACGTTCCGGGTCTAACCTTGTCAAAAAAGCAAAATCACAGTTCCAAGGCAACCTCAGCTCGCAAGCGCGCCAACGCGCCTGCAAAGGAGGACGGCCGCAACCCTTTCCCCTTGTCCGGCCACCGCGCTGACGACAGTTTCCCCGCGATGCGCGAGCGCAGCGGCGATCGCGAATTACACCGCCGCGGTGACATCGACCCCGAGCTCGTTCCCGCCCGCACCGCAATCCTCGGAGAGCTACAGGGCACACCGATGCCCATCGCCGAGCTGGCGCAGGCTCTTGGTGTCGACAAGCGGGCACGCGAAGCCTTCCTCGCCCGCGTTGCGGCGATGGAGCGCGACGGTCAGATCATGACCAATCGCAAGGGTGAGCTTTGCGCGGTCGCGAAGATGGACCTCATCACCGGCACCGTGCAGGGACATCCCGACGGCTACGGCTTCCTGCGTCCGGATGCCGGGGGCGCCGACCTCTTCCTCAGCGCCAAGGAGATGCACAAGGCGCTGCACGGGGACCGCGCGACCACGCGCGCCATCGGCGTCGACCGCCGCGGCCGGCCGGAAGGCGAGATCGTCGACGTGCTGGAGCGGCACAACCAGAAAGTGGTCGGGCGCCTGTTCGAAGAGCACGGCGTGTGGTTCGTGGTCGCCGAGAACCGCCGCATCAACCAGGATCTGCTGGTGCCATCCGACGAGCGCGGCAAAGCCAAGGCCGGCGAAGTCGTGGTGGTCGAGATCGTGCAGCAGCCCTCGCCCGCGCACGAGGCCATCGGGCGGGTGGTCGAAATACTCGGTAGCGTGACCGACCCCGGCATGGAAATAGAAATTGCCCTGCGCAAGCACGACCTTCCCTTCGAGTTCTCGAAGGCTGCGCGCAAGCAGGCCAAGCAGTTGCCTGCCATCGTAGATCCCGCGGGCTGCGCCGGACGCGCCGACGTGCGTGATCTCGCCCTGGTGACCATCGACGGCGAGACGGCGCGCGACTTCGATGACGCGGTGTATTGCGAGCGGAAGGGACGGGGTTTCCGGCTGGTGGTGGCGATCGCCGACGTTTCACATTACGTACGCGACGGATCACCGCTCGATGTCGATGGGCGCGAGCGCGGCACTTCGGTGTATTTTCCGCGGCGGGTGATACCGATGCTGCCGGAGGCGCTGTCCAACGAGTTGTGCTCGCTCAAACCGGAAGTCGATCGCCTGTGCATGGTGTGCGACATGGAGATCAGCACCCAAGGCGCGATCCGTGGCTTCCGCTTCTACCCATCAGTGATGCATTCGCGCGCGCGGTTGACGTACAACCAAGTGTGGGACTGGCTTTCAGCGGCCGAACGTAAGGAAGATTTGCCACCCGAAGCGGCGCCGCTCATGCCGCATCTTGCTAATCTCTACGCAGTCTACGGCGCGTTGCGTAAATCGCGGGCGAAGCGCGGAGCCATCGATTTCGACACGGTGGAAATGCAGCTCGAGTTCGATGCACAGGGCAAGATTACGCGCATCGTGCCGGTGGTGCGCAATGAAGCGCACCGGCTGATCGAGGAATGCATGCTCGCGGCCAATGTCTGCACCGCGGAATTCCTCAGCCAGCACGAGCAGCCCGCGCTTTATCGTGTCCACGAAGGGCCGACACCCGAAAAGCTCGCGCTCCTCAAGGAATTCCTGGGGAGCAGCGCGCTTAGCCTCGGCGGCGGAGACGATCCGACCGCGGCCGATTATGCCCAGCTTCTCGAACGCATCCGGCCGCGGCCGGATTTCGCCTTGCTGCAAACGGTTCTGTTGCGCTCGCTGCAGCAGGCGCAATATCGCCCTGATAACGTCGGGCACTTCGGGTTGGCGTACGAGGCGTATGCGCACTTCACCTCGCCTATCCGGCGTTACCCGGATCTGCTGGTGCACCGCGCGATCAAGGCCGTGCTGGAAAGGCGGCGCTACACTCCCGCGGGCGCCTCGTGGGACGCGCTTGGCGCCCATTGCTCGATGACCGAGCGGCGCGCCGACGATGCCACCCGCGATGTCGAGAACTGGCTCAAGTGCTACTACATGCGCGACAAGGTCGGCGAGACCTTCGATGGCACCATCAGCGGCGTTACGGGCTTCGGCATCTT
>JBDUCE010000282.1:0-4287 GCA_040003635.1 Betaproteobacteria bacterium | reverse complement strand
AAACCAAAGATGACGTGCATCATAAGCGTCATGATCGGCGCCATCAGACCTAGATGCATCCCGAAAAGACCGGCGCCAGCCATCGGCATCAGCACGATCATCATGACCAGCCAGGCGCTGATGGAGAAGATGATGCCACGCCACCAAAACCCATTCGCGGCCGCGCCGAAAATAGCTGCAAAGAGCAGGCCCAAAGCCACGGCGCCGATCATGAAATGCATGATCCAGCCGACCGTCCTCGATCCGCCACCGACCATGTTACCGATCATCTGGATAGGATCTAGCTCCGGCATGATTCCCATCCGGCCCTTGATGAACATGATGGCCGAGAGGACCACCGTCGCGACGAAACCGGCCACGATGCCTTTCCAGTAGTTCTTGCGATGCGGTTTTCCATGGTGTCTCCGAATAGGTCAGCCTGTTAATCGAGAACCTTACTGATTGTTCGCCCGGAACGGCAAAAAGGTTCGCATTCGGAAAGAAAGGCAGTCTTCAGCGCCCCCGGACGGACTGGCAGCAACCACGCTGCTCCTGGATAGGCGGGCAGGGGATCGTGCCGTAGCTGCAAAACACGCAGCAGTCACCCGCGCTGGGACGCAGGAGTGCTCCACAGTTGCTGCATTCGTAATAGAACTGGCAAGCGTCGGTAGGCATCGCCTCCTGCTTGCTGAACCCGCACTGCGGGCAGGTCAGGACGGAGTCGAGAGTAATAGCGCCCATCGTGGACTCACTTGTGGACAGTGGACGGATACCCTGCGTCGGTCGTAGCTTTGACCAGTACGGCGGCGGAGGTGCGGTCAGAATCGAACTTGACGGTCGCGGTCTTCGCGTCGAGGTCTATCTTCGCGTTCGCGACTCCGGCAAGCTGCTGGAGCGACTTCTTGACCGTGATCGGACAAAGCGCGCAAGTCATGTTCTGCACATCGAGCACGACGGTTTGCGGCGCTCCCGCGAAAGCCGGCGTGATCGCCAGCGCAGCAAGAGCGGTGAAGGCAGCGGACAAACGCATGCGCGATTCTCCTTTCAATAGAACAGCGGAGCGACCCATGGCACGGCCAGCAGAGCCAGCATAAGGACGCTCACCACCCAGAACACGGAGCGTTGGCGCCGGAGCGTGAGCGGGTCGGCGCATTCGGCACCGGCGGCACAAGCCTGACGCTCCAAATAGAGCTTGCGGAATGCCAGCCCGAAAAACAGCACGGTGGCCCCGATGAAAACAGGCCGATAAGGCTCGAGCGCCGTCAGGTTTCCGATCCATGCCCCGCCGATGCCGAGTGCCAACAGCACCAGCGGTCCGACGCAGCACACCGACGCCGCGATGGCGGCCAGTATCGCCGCCGCCACCGAGCACCTTGCAGTCAATGCCGCCAACTCTGTTACTCCAAAGCGATGATGTCAGGAGTAGCATAGATCCCGTACCGTAGTACGGAGTCAAGGACTGACAGGATGAGCGAGCAACTCACGATCGGGCGGCTGGCACAGGCAGCCGGCGTCAACGTCGAGACCATCCGCTACTACCAGCGGCGCGGCCTCCTGGTGGAACCGTCAAAGCCGCTCGGTGGTCACCGCCGCTATGCCGCGGCTGCAGTGCAGCGCGTGCGCTTCATCAAGCGCGCGCAGCAACTCGGCTTCACGCTCGCGGAGGTCGAGGGGCTCCTGCTGCTGGAGGACGGGCAGAGCTGCCGGGAGACGCGTCTGGTTGCCGAACAGAAGCTGGCGCTCATCGGGGAGCGTATCGCGGATCTCGCCCGCATGCGCCGGCTGCTCAAGGCGCTGATCGCCGAATGCAAGGACGGGAAGCGACCACGATCCTGTCCGATAATCGCGACCCTATCGGCCGGCGGTTAGTATGAGTCTCGCGAGTGGTCGCTGACCATCCTCACTGGAACAAAAGGCAGGATATATATGGCATTTGATGAATCCCTCGCAGAACGCGTTCGGCGGATAGTTGGCAAACGCAAGGGCCTATCCGAAAAGAAGATGTTCGGAGGGCTTGCCTTTCTTCTCCACGGGCACATGAGCTGCGGCATTCACGGCAATGAGCTCATCGTTCGAATCGATCCGCAAACAACGGCTTCGGCACTCGCCGAACCCGGAACACGGGTCTTCGATATCACGGGTCGCCCGATGAAGGGTTGGCTGCTTGTGAATGTGAACGAGCTCAAAGACGAAACAGCAGTTACCAAATGGGTGCACCGAACCTTGGACTACGCAGCATCCCTGCCAAAGAAGGAAGTCCCCGGGCGGTAGCAAAGAGCGATTGGCCCGAGCCAAGTGGGGCACAAGTAAGGCCGCGATCAGGACCGCAGCGCAGCCTGGGCGCCGCAACATCCACGAACGAGATGGGTGTTACCTGCCGGCCAACATTCCCGATAGCGGCCGTTCGGGTCGCTTGGTCCAGGTGTGTGCCGAATTGCATGGGCCATTCCCGCGGCCTGATGCGGTCGGTTAGCCAAGAACGCAAAAGCGGGTCAAACTCAAGCCGAATTCAATCTTGCGTTCACTCGGAGGCAAAATGAGTCACGCGTCAATGCTGAAGGCCAGACGGCAGCACCAAAAAACCAGGAAACTTCTCGATGGCGCCGCCAAGAAGGCTAAACGGCTGGCGAAGCAGGCGTTGGCGGGGCCGGCCGTGAAGAAGGAAAAAGTAAAGAAAGAAAAAGTAAAGAAAGAAAAGGTCCAGACGGATAAAGTGAAAAAGGTCAAGCTGACCAAGGAGGAGCTTGGCAGGCAAGACTCGAAGAAGAGCACTGTGGGCGCGGGAAAAAAAGGCGCGTCATAGGCTTTCTCGACCCGGAATCGGGGCGGCATGAGCCCTGAACGCTGGCGACTGACGCGTGCACTGCTGCTCTCGCTGCTGATTCACACGCTGCTGTTGAGCCTGACGTTCGATGGCCAAGGCTCTTGGCTTCCGGGCTTCCTCTTCCCTTGGCAGGATCGACGGATCGAGGCGCCCGATCTGCGCGTCGTGCTCGTTCCGGCGCAGGTCACAGCCGCGGAGCCGGCGATCACGTCAGTCGCGGAGCCGTCGCAGCAGGCACGGGTCGAGCAGCCTGTTGCCAGTGCGCCGGCACTGACGCCATCCGCGTCCCGTGCGCCGACCCCGCGGCGGACTGCAGCAGCGATCGCGCCGGAGGCCAAGCCGAGGGCAGAGGCCAATCCAAGGACAAAAGCCGCGACCGGTGCGGCCCCTGCGAAAACGCCGCCCTTGGGCACCGATCGGCCCGGTGACTCGGCGCCCCCGCCGATCCCCGCGCCGGCCGTGATCGCCGTGGCGCCGTCCGACGAGGCCACGTGGGTCGTGCCCGCCACTCCAGCGATGCCGACGCCCGTCATCGCGGCAGCGCCAAGCGCCTCGAGCCCGGAGACCGCGATGCCGTCGCTTCGAGATGCTGGCGATGCAGCGCGGGCGCGACTCGACCAAGAGGCGCGGGAGCGAGCGGTTGAACTGGCTGAGCTCGATCGTGCCAAGCAGGAGGCACAACGGCAGGCGGAGCAGCTGGAGGCGGCGCGACAGGACGCCGCCCGCCAGGAAGCGGCGCGGGCCGAGACCACACGGCTGGAGGCCGATCGCCGGGAGGCCGCGCTACAAGAGGCCACACGGGTCGAGGCAGCACAGGTCGAGGCCGCGAAAGTCGAAGGCACGAAAGTAGAAGCCGCGAAGGGCGAAGCTGCGAAGGTCGAAGCTGCGAAGGTCGAAGCCACGAAGGTCGAAGCTGCGAAGGTCGAAGCCGCGAAGGTCGAAGCCGCGAAGGTCGAGGCCGCGAAGGTCGAGGCCGCGAAAATCGATACCGCGAAAAGCGAGGCCGCGAAAAGCGAGGCCGCGAAAAGCGAAGCTGCGAAGGTCGACGCCGCGAAGGTCGAAGCCGCGCGGGTCGAGGCCGCACGGGTCGAAGTTGCGCAAGAGGCGACCGCAAGACGCGAAGCGGCGCTTCGGGCGATAGGACGACAGCTGGACGAGGAAGCCGCCCGGCGTGAAGCGGCAACGGCTGCAGCGCGCCTGTCGCCCTCGTCGAGCAGCGGACGTCGATACAGGCTCTTCGGTCGCACTGACCCCAACGCGGAACTCATCCTGTACGCGGAAGCCTGGAGCCGGAAGATCCAGCTGAACATGACGTTCGACATGGTCCGCGAAGCGGCGAAGCAGCCTCACACCGATCCCCTCGTGACGGTGGCCATTCGTAGCGACGGCTCGGTGGAGTCGGTGACCTTCGTTCAATCCAGCGGCGTGGCGGCCATCGACGAAGCGATACGACGCATCGTGGACAGCCAGACGCCCTACCAGGT
>JBDUCE010000281.1:0-4303 GCA_040003635.1 Betaproteobacteria bacterium | reverse complement strand
CATCAACGCGACCAGCCGGCGCAGCCGTCGCGTTGCATCGTCGAAATCATCGCTGGTGAATTCGACCAGCAGGATGGCTTCCGGCTCCCCGATCAGCGCCGCGTCGATCACCGCACGGAACGCGGGATTGTCGCGTGCCAGGTCGATCATGGTGCGATCGACGAGCTCGACCGCCGAGGGATTCAGGATGACGAGGTGCTGGGCGCATTCCATCGCCCGATAGAGCGTTGGAAAGTTCACCACGCCGAGGGTGCGATGTCGCGGCAGCGGTGAAACCTTCAGCGTGAGCGCGCGGCTCCAGGCGAGCGTGCCTTCGCTTCCCACCAGCAGATGCGCGAAATTGACCGCGCCGTCCGCGGTATAGGGCCGCTCGCTTTGGGGATGGAAGACATCGATGTTGTAGCCGCCCACGCGGCGCATGACCTTCGGTACCTGCCGGGCGATTTCGTCGTGCTCGCGATCGGCAATGGCGCGCACACCCGCCAGCAGATCGCGGACGCGCTGTGGTGCGGCCGCCATTTCATGCTCCGGCCCAAAGCGCGCCTCGGTGCCGTCACTTAGCGTGGCATCGATGGCGTGAACGTTGTGCACCATGTTGCCGTACGCGATGGAGCGCGAGCCGCATGAGTTGTTGCCGGCCATGCCGCCCAGCGTGGCCTGGGCCGAGGTGCTGACGTCCACCGGGAACCAGACGCCGTTCGGCCGCAGCCAGGCATTGAGCTGGTCGAGCACGACGCCCGGCTCGACCGTCACCGTCATTGCTTCGACGTCGAACGCGAGGATCCGGTTCAAATACTTGCTGTGGTCGATCACCAGCGCCGCGCCGACGGTCTGCCCGCATTGCGAGCTGCCCGCGCCGCGCGGCAACACCGGCACGTTGAGTCCACGGCAGACCGCCAGCGCTGCGCGCACGTCGCCGGTCGTGCGCGGGATCAGCACGCCGAGCGGCTCGATCTGGTAGATCGACGCGTCCGTTGCATAGCGACCGCGCGAGGCGGCATCGAACAGCACTTCTCCGCCCACGGCCTGGCGCAAGCGAGCCGCGAGCGCGCCATTCGCAGCCCCCGGATGAAACACCAGCGGTCGAGTGAGGGGTGCGTTCATGCGGCAGAGGTCACCGGCGTGCGGATATCGCGTGAACTCGGCCCTGGGCCGAGTGGCTGGACGCTAGCGGCTGGCGGGCGATGGACGCCGCATGGCGTCGAGCACCGCCTCGCCCTTGTGCGTGAGATGCGTGCGCAGGATCGCCGCAAGACCCAGGCCGTCGCGGGCTTCGAGCGCCTCCACCATTGCGGCGTGTTCCTGCGCGGCCCGGCTCCACTTGTCGTGATCGAAGTTCGAGCGAAAGCGCAGGTTCTGCAGGCGCAGATTGAGCCGCCGGTAAATGTCGGTCAGCACGCGGTTGCGCGCGGCCCGGTTGATGCAATCGTGGATCGCGTGGTTGATGCGGTAATAGCTCGGCAGGTCGCGCCGCGCGTGACAGGCGAGCATCTCGAAGGTCAGCGCCTTGATCTCCGCAGTTTCCTCGGGTGTGATGTGGCGGCACGCGAGTTCGCCGGAGAGCGCCTCGAGGCCACTCATCATTTCGAAGCTCTCCGCGATGTCGGCTTCGGAGAGGGCGACCACTTGCGCGCCATGGTTGGGTCGCAGCGTCACCAACCCGTCGGCGGCGAGCAGCCGCAATGCCTCCCGCAGCGGTGTACGCGAGACACCCAGGCGGTTTCCCAGCGCGCGCTCATTGAGGCGCGCCCCGGGAAGAAGGTTGCCCTCGGTGATCAGCTCGCGCAGGCGCTCCGCCACCCACGCCGGCAGCGTCGCGCCATCGGCGGGGACGAACATGGCGGCAACGCCCGTGGTTCCCGCAGGCACGTCACTGCGGCGGTGGGCGCCGCGGTTGGGGATAACGCTCGCGGAGGTGTGGTCGATCTCGCCACTGTCACGCAGAGCATTCATTGGTATACCGAGCCTCGAGTTTCGTATCAGCGCCTTCGGCGACCGGACGCTGGCTAAGCGTGCGTTGAATCACAACGATTATACGCAAACGTGCGGCGGAAACGCGGCCTTGCCGAGAATCGACAAAGTTGGGTAGGATGCGAGCTTGTATACCAACGACCACGTGCGGAGCATCGCGCCGTGGGCAGGTTCAAAGGCGCTCATGATTCCCCTCTTTCGCCGGCCCTCCGGCCGCCATTTCCTGCAGATTCCCGGTCCGACGAATGTTCCCGACCGGGTGCTGAGGGCGATCGATTACCCGACCATCGACCACCGTGGTCCCGAATTCGGCGTTCTCGGCAAAGCGGTTATCGCCGGCATGAAGCGGGTGTTCAAGACCCAGGCCGACGTCGTGATCTACGCCGCCTCGGGCACCGGCGCGTGGGAAGCCGCTTTTGTCAACACGCTCTCTCCCGGCGACCGGGTGCTCATGGCCGAAACCGGGCATTTCTCCACCCTCTGGAAGAAGCTCGCCGAGCGACTCGGCCTCGTGGTGGAGTGGATGCCCGGCGACTGGCGCCACGGCGCCGATCCTGCCGCCATCGAGGCGCATCTGCAGGCCGACGGCGCCCATGCAATCAAGGCCGTGTGCGTTGTCCATAACGAAACGTCGACCGGCGCGGTGACGCGGGTGCGCGCGGTGCGCGACGCGATCGAGCGCACGCGACATCCGGCACTGCTATTGGTCGATACCATCTCGTCGCTCGGCTCGATCGACTACCGTCATGACGAGTGGGGTGTCGACGTCTCCATTTCCGGCTCGCAAAAGGGGCTGATGCTGCCGCCGGGTCTGTCGTTCAATGCGATCAGTCCCAAGGCGCTCGCCGCCAGCGGAATCGCGAAACTGCCGCGCTCCTATTGGGACTGGGGCGACATGCTCGCGAGCAACAGCACCGGCTTTTTTCCGTACACGCCGGCGACCAACCTCCTCTACGGTTTGCACGAGGCGCTGGCGATGCTGTTCGAGGAAGGCCTCGACCATGTGTTCGCGCGCCACGATCGGTTCGGAGAAGCGACGCGCCGCGCGGTGCGGGCGTGGGGCCTGGAAATCCTTTGCGCCGATCCTGCCGAATACAGCTCGGTGCTGACCGGCGTCGTCATGCCCGAAGGCCATAGCGCTGATGCATTCCGCAAGATCGTGCTCGAGCGCTTCGACATGTCGCTCGGCCAGGGTCTGGGCAAGGTGGCGGGGAAGGTCTTTCGTATCGGGCATCTCGGCTGGTTCAACGATCTCATGCTGTGCGGCACCTTGTCGGGTGTCGAAATGGGATTGGCTGCCGCGGGGGTCCCGCATCGCAAGGGCGGTGCCCAGGCAGCGCTCGACTATCTCGCCGTCGCCCCGGCTGCGGGCCTCGCGCGGGCCGCCTGACAACTGCTAATGGAAGCTCCAGAATTATTATCTCGCACCGCGCTTACGGTCCGATCGCGCGGCGCGACGGGATTACAACGGACACCACACCATCCCAGGAGGTGCATCATGACGACCCTTGACCGGGCGGCCCGCAGTGGCCGTTTTGCCGTGTACCGCATTGTCGCCGCCGGCATCGCAATGTCCGCGGTCGCTCTTCTCTGGACGGCTCCTGCCATCGCCCAAGTGGAAATCAAGCTCGGCCATGTCGGCGAGCCGGGCTCGCTCTTCCAGAAAAGCGCCGACGAATATGCCCGTCGCGCGAACGCGAAACTCGGCAACAAGGGCAAGGTCACCGTGTTCGGATCGAGCCAGCTCGGGGGCGACAAGGAAATGGTGCAGAAGGTGAAGCTTGGGACGCTGGACATGGCGCTGCCCTCGACGGTGATGAGCTCCGAAGTCGATCTTCTCGGCATTTTCGAGATGCCCTACATCGTCAAGGATCGGGCGCACATGGCGCGCATCGAGCAGGAGATCTTCTGGCCCAAGCTCGAGCCCGAGGCGGAAAAGAAAGGTCTCAAGACCCTGGCGATCTGGGAGAACGGCTACCGCCATATCACCAACAACAAGCGGCCGATCAAGACACCCGCCGACTTGCAGGGGATCAAGCTGCGAGTGCCGGAGGGAAAATGGCGGGTAAAGATGTTCCAGGCCTACGGCGCGAACCCGAGCCCCATGAAATTCTCGGAGCTTTTCACCGCGCTGCAGACCGGGGTAATGGATGGCGAGGAAAATCCCTTTACCCAGATCTACTCAGCCAAACTGCAGGAAGTGCAGAAGTTCCTGTCGCTGTCAGGCCATGTGTACACACCCGCCTATCTCATCGTGGGCACGCGCCACTGGAGCTCGCTGCCGGCGGATGTGCGCAAGATCATGGAAGACACCGCCAGGGAAACACAGGCG
>JBDUCE010000280.1:0-4326 GCA_040003635.1 Betaproteobacteria bacterium | reverse complement strand
GTGAATGTGCGGGAAGTGCCCGGTTACCGGCTGGAACTGACGCCCTTCGGCGGGATCAAGGATTCCGGGCTCGGCTACAAGGAAGGCGTCCAGGAAGCGATGAAAAGCTTCACCAACGTGAAGACCTATTCCCTGCCGTGGTGAGCCCTTGTCCCCCGCTGCGACCGCGCGTCGACATCCCGACGTGAACGACCCGCATCTGGCGCTGCCTCGCCAAGAGGCGCCGGCCGATCTCACCGCGGAAGGCGACACCAATCTCTCGCCGCTGCGCCGCGCCTTCGAGGCCGCCCACATCCATGGCAGGACGCGCGCGCTCCTCGACAAGGACGCCGAGCACTTCCTCCACCAATCGCTCTCGACCCCCTGCTTCAATGCCCTTGCCGCCGCCGAAGGCATCTGGCTCGAAGATTGCGAGGGTCGCCGGATCATGGATTTTCACGGCAACAACGTGCATCAGGTCGGCTACCGGCATCCGCGGGTGATGGCAGCCGTCAGGACCCAGCTCGACACCCTGCCCTTCGCGCCGCGCCGGTTCACCAACGCCGCCGCCGTGGAGCTTGCCGCGCGCCTCGTTGCCCTGGCGCCCGAACCACTCGGGAAAGTCTTGTTTGCACCCGCCGGAACGCTTGCGATCGGCATGGCCTTGAAGCTCGCCCGCCTGGCCACCGGCCGCCACAAGACGCTCTCGCTCTGGGATTCGTTTCACGGTGCATCCCTCGACGCGATCTCGATCGGAGGGGAAGCGATCTTTCGCAAAGGCATCGGTCCGCTCCTGCCCGGGACCGAGCATGCGCCGCCGTGCGATCCGCGCAGTTGCAGCTTCGGCTGCGGCGCGGCGTGTAATTTGCGCTGCGCCGGGTATCTCGACTACGTGCTCGGCAAGGAAGAGGATATCGGGGCCGTCATCATCGAAACGATCCGCTGCACCGATGTGCAGATTCCGCCACCCGATTATTACCGCATGGTACGCGCCGCGTGTGACCGGCACGGCGCGCTGCTGATCCTGGACGAAGTACCGATCTGCCTTGGCCGGACTGGACGCATGTTCGCCTTCGAGCATTACGGGATCGTCCCGGACATGGTGGTGCTGGGCAAAGGCCTGGGTGGCGCGGTGTTCCCCATGGCAGCCTTGATCGCGCGGCGTGATCTCGACATTGCGGCGGATCGCGCGCTCGGCCATTACACCCACGAAAAGAGCTCGGTGGGCTGTGCAGCAGCGCTCGCCACCCTCGATGTCATCGATGAGGAAGGCCTCCTCGAGCGCTCGCGCCGGCTCGGTGAGTGCGCGCTGGAGCGCATGCAAACGATCAAGGCCCGCCATCCGCTGGTGGCGGAGGTGCGTGGCATCGGTCTCCTGCTCGGCATCGAGCTCGTACGCGATGGCCAACCTGCCCGCCGCGAAGCCGAGCAGGTGATGTACCAGTGCCTCGCCCAGGGCCTGTCGTTCAAGGTGGGCCAGGGCAATGTCCTCACGCTGTCGCCGCCGCTCATCATCGGCGAAATGGACCTCGACCGCGCCTTCGATGTCATCGATGCCGCGCTCACGGCCGTTGCGGCCGGGTCCTGCTGACCGCAATGCAGACACTGCTCAACCTCCTCGCCGGCGTGTCGCTTCTGGTCTGGGGCACGCACATCGTGCGCACCGGCATCCTGCGCCAGTACGGCGGGGATCTGCGCCGCTTTCTGCGCAAAAGCGTCGCCCATCCGATCAATGCCTTCTTTGCGGGGCTTGGCGTCACCGGTCTCATCCAGAGCAGCACCGCCACCGCGCTGATCGTGGCGGCGTTCGCGGGTCAGGGCCTCATCGGGACCTCGCCCGCCCTGGCGGTGATGCTCGGCGCCGATGTCGGGACGTCGCTCGTCACGCTGGTGCTGTCGTTCGACCTCTCCTGGCTCGCGCCGCTCCTGATTTTCGTGGGAGTGACGCTCTTTCTCACCTGGCAGGCCGCCACCATCGGCCGCTTCGGCGGCATCCTGATCGGCCTCGGCCTCATCATCTTTGCGTTGCAATGGATCTCGGTGGCGGCCCATCCCGTTGCCCAGGCAGCCGGCGTCAAGGTCATCTTCGCCTCGCTCACCGGCGATGTGCTGCTCGACCTTCTGGTGGCGGCGCTCCTCACCGTGCTTTGTTATTCGAGCCTCGCCGTGGTGCTGCTCATCGCTTCGCTCGCGGCGTTGCACGTGATCGCGTTGCCGGTGGCACTGGGGCTCGTGCTGGGGGCCAACTTCGGCAGCGGGCTTCTGGGCATGCTATCCACCCTGCGAGCGGTGCCGGAAGCGCGACGGGTAACGCTTGGCAACTTCCTGTTCAAGCTGATCGGCTGCATCATCGCGGTGCCGCTTCTCAATCCGGTGGTCGGCGCCGTCGAATCGCTGGCCCTCGACCCGGCACGCGAGGTGGTGCTGTTCCATCTCGCCTTCAACGGCACGCTGGCGCTCGCGTTCCTGTTCTTCACCGCGCCGATCGCGCGCGTGGCCGAGCGCCTCCTGCCCGCCAAGCCGCTCGCCGACGATCCCGCGAAACCCCGCCACCTCGATCCCTCGGCGCTCGCAACGCCATCGCTTGCCATCTCCTACGCCGCCCGGGAAGCGCTGCGCATCGGCGATGTCATCGAGCAGATGCTCACCGGCACCCTGACGGTCCTGCGCACCAACGACCGCGCGCTGGCCGAGCGGCTGCGCAAGATGGACGATATCGTCGATGAGCTCTATACCGCGGTGAAGCTCTATCTCACCCAGATCTCGCGCGAGGCGCTGGAGGAAAAGGAAGGCCGGCGGTGGACGGACATCGTGTCGTTCACCATCAATCTGGAGCAGATCGGCGACATCATCGACCGCGTGATCACCGATGTGGTCGAGAAGAAGATCGAGAAGGGGCGCAATTTCAGCGAGGCGGGCATGGCCGAGATCTGCGACCTGCATGGCCGGCTGGTGTCCAACCTGCGGTTCGGGTTGACCGTGTTCATGACCGGCGACTTGAAGAGCGCGCAGGAATTGCTGGCGCAGAAAGTCATCGTCCGCGAGCTCGAGCGCGCCTACGCCAATACTCATCTCCAGCGTCTTGCAGGCAATACGATAGAGAGCATCGAGACTTCATCGCTGCACATCGATCTCATCTCGGATTTCCGCCGCATCAACTCGCACATCTGCTCGATCGCCTATCCCATTCTCGAGGAAGCGGGTGTGCTCGCCCGCACGCGCCTCAAGGAAGCGGCACCGGTGCAAAGCGCGGCGCGACGCGAACAGGACGACGATGCGCCCGGACAGGAAGGCTGGCAAAAGCGCAAGCCGCACACCGCGTGATCGAATGCATCACCGATCTTCGTCATACCTGCGAACGCGACAATTCGCCAATCCCGCAACTGCAATAATTCGTCATTCCCGCAACTGCAATAATTCGTCATTCCCGCGAACGCGGGAATCCATTTTTTCGGACCCGGGGATGGGCACCGTACGGCGCTGATCGAGAGCTCCTCATCCGCCCAGCCCCCGCATTGCCATGCCCGCGACCGAGCTCTCCCTCGCCGTAACACTCGCCGTTCTCGGGGCCGGCATCCTGCACGCCGGATGGAACGCGCTGCTCAAATCGGCCCCAGGCGGCGATCCCTTGCTCGATACTGCCGCGGTCGTCGCCGGATCGTCGCTGTGGGGACTTGCAATGGTGCTGTTCGTGCCGCTGCCCCAGCCCGTGGCATGGATGTTCATGGCCTTCTCGTCCACCATTCACTTCGCTTATTACTTCACCCTCGCGCAGGCCTACCGCACGGGCGACTTGTCCTTTGCCTATCCGCTGATGCGCGGGACCGCGCCACTGCTCGTCACCCTGCTGGGGACGCTGTTGCTGAAGGAGGTCCCCACGCCGCACATCGCGCTGGGGATTGCCCTCATCTGTGCCGGCATCGTGAGCATTGCGTTCGTGCAACGCCGGCGGCATTCGGCCGCAGCCGCGGGATGGGCATTCGCCAATGCAGGCATCATCGCCGCGTATACGCTGGTCGATGGTGCCGGTGCCCGCGCCTCCGGCAACGTCGGCAGCTACGTGGGTTGGCTTTGTGTGCTGGAAGGCCTGCCATTCCTATTGTGGATTCAGTTGCGGCGCGGCCGTGCCGCGATTAGTTACGTGCGGCGCTCATGGCGCCGTGGCCTTCTCGCAGGCGCGGGCAGCGTTGCCGCCTACGGCATCGTGTTGTGGGCGATGACCCGCGCGCCCGTTGCGGCAGTCGCGGCGCTGCGGGAGACCTCCGTACTCTTCGCGGCCGTGATCGGCGCTCTTTGGTTGCGTGAGGGCTTCGGCGTGGCGCGGATCGCAGGTGCGGCGAGTGTCGT
>JBDUCE010000279.1:0-4351 GCA_040003635.1 Betaproteobacteria bacterium | reverse complement strand
TGTCGCGGATCACCCAGATCGCCTGGCTGCCGTCGATGCGCGCAGTGCATCACGGCGGGCGTGCCGCGCACAAGGGATGGCGGCACGTGCTGATGTTCGTGAAAAGCGGCATCCGCTTTTACAACAAGCACGGCTGGCGCTGGGTATGAGCGGGTGCAAGGTCGCGGCACGGTACCGCCACGCAGGGCTCTCGACATGAGCGGGCGGCTCGTGGTCGTGACCGGCGCCGAAGGCTTCATCGGCCGTGCGCTTTGCCGGCACTTTGCTGCCATCGGCCGTCCCTTTCGCGCCGTGGTGCGTAAACCCGTGGACCGTCACCTGGGCGGTGCCGTTTACTTCGCCGCCGGCAACCTCGAAGAGGTCAGCGACGAAGTGCTGGATACGGCATTGGCGGAGGCATTTGCCGTGGTTCACCTGGCCGGGCGCGCGCATGTGCTGGAGGAGCGATCCCCGAATCCGCCGGCGGCCTATCGAGCTGCCAATGTCGTGGCCACGGCGCGCGTCGGTGCCGCGGCGGTGCGCTGCGGCGTCACCCGTTTCATTTTTGCGAGCACGGTCAAGGTCAATGGCGAATCGACTGCGCCGGGCCGGCCGTTCACGCCGGAGGACGCCATCGCGCCCGCCGACGACTATGCGCGAGCCAAGGCGGAAGCCGAGCGCACGCTGACTGCGCTGTGCGAGCACACTGCGCTGGCGCCGGCACTGCTTCGGTTGCCACTGGTCTACGGTCCGGGTGTGCGCGGCAATTTTGCGGCATTGCTGGATGCGGTGGCCGCACACAAGCGCTTGCCGTTGGCTGCCATCACCAACCGACGCAGCCTGCTGGGGATTGGCAACCTGGTGGAAGCGATCGAGGCGACGCTCGGCTCGGCACAACCGGTGCGCGGTGCGCATTTCGTGGCCGATGAACCTAGTGTTTCGACACCGCAATTGATCGAAGCGATCGGACGCGCGCTCAGCACACCCGCACGATTGATCGCCGTGCCGATGCCTCTCCTGCGCATCGCCGGCATGGTGAGTGGCCGGGGACCGCAGGTCGCGCGACTCATCGGTTCACTGGAAGTCGACGACACATCCTTTCGAGCTGTGACCGGCTGGAAGCCGCGTTGCTCGATCGAGGATGGGTTGACGGCGACGGCGGCGTGGTGGCGCGCACGGCATTCGATCTGATCGCCGCCACACGGGGGATGTTCCCGACACACGGGGGGTGTTCGCTATAATCAGCGCTTTGGGTCTGGAAACTCCATGAGCGTGCGCGCTTCCGGCCGGCGCCCCGATGAGCTTCGGCCGCTGCGCATCACCCGCCATTACACGCGGCACGCCGAAGGCTCGGTATTGATCGCCGCCGGCGATACACTGGTGCTGTGCACGGCGAGCGTGGAAGAAGGCGTGCCGCCGTTCCTCAAGGGACGCGGCAAAGGCTGGATGACGGCCGAATACGGGATGTTGCCGCGCGCCACCAACACGCGTTCGCGTCGTGAGGCCGCCGAGGGCAAGCAGTCGGGCCGGACCCAGGAAATTCAGCGCCTGATCGGGCGCAGTCTCCGCGCGGTCACCCGGCTCGACATGCTGGGCGAGCGCACCATCAAGGTCGACTGTGACGTGCTGCAGGCCGATGGGGGCACGCGCTGTGCCGCGATCACGGGCGCCTGCATCGCGGTGGCCGATGCCATCGCCTGGTGCCGCGCACAAGAGCTCATTACGAGCGAGCCGCTCGTCGATCTGGTGGCGGCGGTGTCGGTGGGCATCGTCGATGGCGTGCCGCTGCTCGATCTCGACTACCGCGAGGATTCGGGATGCGACACCGACATGAATGTGGTGATGACCGGTGCCGGCGGGTTTGTCGAGCTTCAGGGCACCGCTGAAGGAACGCCGTTTTCCCGCGCCGAGATGGATGCATTGGTAAGCCTCGCCGAGCGGGGCATCCGCGAGCTTGTCACGGCGCAGCGGGAAGCGCTGGCGCAGTAACGCCGCTGCCACCTTACTGCGTCCGCCAACGTGGCGCCGCACCATCGTGATCGATCGTCTCATCCTCGCCTCCAACAATCCGGGCAAGCTGCGCGAATTTCGCCGCTTGCTGGCGCCGCTCGGCATCGATGTCATTGCGCAATCGGAGCTCGGCATTGCGGAGGCGCAAGAGCCTCATGTCACGTTCGTCGAAAACGCGCTGGCCAAGGCGCGTCACGCGAGTGCGCAGGGGGGCCTGCCGGCCCTCGCCGACGATTCGGGCGTTTGCGTTGCGGCACTTGAAGGCGCACCGGGGGTCGCGAGCGCGCGCTATGCCGGAGAGCCCAGGTCGGATGCGCGCAATAACGCGAAACTCATTGCCGCCTTGAGCGGCGTTGCCGATCGCCGCGCGCACTACGCGTGTGTGCTGGTGCTGACGCATCGCGCCGACGACCCGGAGCCGATCATCGCGGAGGGGCGCTGGCATGGCCGGATCATCGATACGCCCCGCGGTGATGGAGGTTTCGGGTACGACCCTTATTTTTTGGACGAGGCGAGCGGACTGACCGGCGCCGAGTTGCCGCTCGAGCGCAAGAACGAGATGTCGCATCGCGGCAAGGCCATGCGCCTATTGCTCCGGCAGATCACGGGCGAGCGGGCATGATCGCGGCTGGCGTGGAGAATAGCGCGCGTGCGATTGCCGTCGCACCTGGGTTGGGCGGGCCGCACTTTGCCGCGTTGCCTCCGCTCGCGCTGTACGTGCACATTCCGTGGTGCTTGCGGAAGTGTCCGTATTGCGATTTCAATTCGCATGAGGTGCGCGGTGGCATCGACGGCCTTCCGGAGGCTGCATACGTCGATGCACTGCTTGCCGATCTCGAGGGCGCACTGCCGGGTATCTGGGGCCGTCGCGTCATGTCGGTGTTCATGGGCGGCGGCACGCCGAGTCTTTTTTCGGCCGGCGCCATCGATCGCCTGCTGGCCGGCATTCGGGCGCGCGTGCCCTTGGCGCCCGATGCCGAGGTGACGCTGGAAGCCAACCCCGGCACGTTCGAGCGCGACAAATTCGAGGGCTTTCGCAACGCCGGCGTGAATCGCCTGTCACTGGGTGTCCAGAGCTTCAATCCGGCACACCTCACGGTACTCGGCCGGATTCACGACGCGGACGAGGCGCGCCGGGCGGCCGATGCCGCACTGGCGCTGTTCGACAACGTCAACCTCGATCTCATGTACGCGCTGCCCGGCCAAACCGTGGAGGACGCGCGGGCCGATCTGCGAACTGCACTGGCCTTCAATCCTGCGCATCTTTCGTTTTATCACCTCACGATCGAACCGAACACGCTCTTTCACCGTCATCCGCCGGTGCTTCCGGATGACGACCTGGCGGCCGACATCGAAGCCGCAGTCGAAGACGCGCTGGCGGAGGCGGACTATGTGCATTACGAAACGTCCGCCCATGCGCGCGCCGGATACGAATGCCGGCACAACCTGAATTACTGGCGGTTCGGCGATTATCTCGGCATCGGGGCGGGGGCTCATTCCAAGCTTTCGTTTCCGGATCGGGTGCTTCGACAGGTCCGCTGGAAGCAA
Organism: Betaproteobacteria bacterium; assembly: GCA_040003635.1. Taxonomy (GTDB): domain Bacteria; phylum Pseudomonadota; class Gammaproteobacteria; order Burkholderiales; family Casimicrobiaceae; genus CAIWHR01. The sequence continues at coordinate 814 of JBDUCE010000279.1, read as the reverse complement.
CCCGCGCGATATCTCGAACAAATCGCGGCCGGCGCGCCGCTCATGGAAGAGACTGCGGTAGGCCGGGATGCGATCGGCTTCGAGTTCATGCTGAACGCATTGCGCCTGAACGCGGGAGTGCCCACGACCCTTTTCGCCGAGCGCACCGGTTATCCCCTGGCGCTCGTCCAGCGCGAGCTCGGCGAAGCGGCCCAACGGGGCTTGCTCGAGCGCGATCCGACCACGCTGCGTCCGACCGTGCTGGGACGCCGTTTCCTCAACGATCTGCAGGCGATCTTTTTGCGCGATCCCCCCGCCGCCAAATCGCCAGCGCCGGTGCCGGCGGCAACGCCCGTCACTTTCCAGGAGAACCCGTGATCGACGCCCCGTATGCGATGTCATTGAGCTCCGCGGCCAGGGAGATCGCGATCGGCGCGCTCACCGCGCGTGCGCTGGCCGAGGCGCAACTGCAACGGATCGTCGCGACCGATCAGGCGATCGAAGCATGGGCTCACCTCGACCCCGGGCACGTGCGGCGCATGGCCGATCGCTGCGATGCGTCGTCCGACACCGGGTCGTTGCGCGGCATCGGCGTGGGGGTGAAGGACATCATCGACACCGCCGATTTGCCGACGGAAATGGGCTGCGCGGTGTATGCCGGACGTCGCCCGCGCGACAATGCGGAATGCATCAACCGCCTGCAGCACGCCGGTGGCTATGTATTCGGCAAGACCGTAACCACCGCCTTGGCATTCCTCGATCCGGGCAAGACCCGCAATCCCTGGAATGCATCGCATACCCCGGGTGGGTCATCTTCGGGGTCCGCCGCTGCCGT